>PMIH01000256.1 GCA_003158255.1 Rhodocyclaceae bacterium | reverse complement strand
CGTTATGCAGACGAGGTAGTCGTCATCAAGGAAACCAAGAAGAAGTAAGGGCGCGTAAATCATGGACAAGAAGCAAGCTCGTTTGCGCAGGGCGCGCAAAACCCGCGCCAAGATCGCGGAGCTCAAGGTGGTGCGTTTGGCGGTACACCGTTCGAACAGCCATATCTATGCACAAATCTTTTCCGGCTGCGGGACGCGCGTGCTGGCCGCTGCTTCTACCGTTGAGGCCGATGTTTCCAAGTCATCGGCAAATGGCGGTAACGTTGAAGCGGCAAAGGCGGTGGGCAAGCTAATTGCCGAGCGCGCCAAGGCGAAGGGTATTGAGGAAGTATCCTTTGATCGTTCCGGGTTCAAGTATCACGGCCGCGTCAAAGCGCTGGCCGAGGCGGCCCGCGAAGGCGGTCTCAAGTTCTAAGCGGGTAACAGAGCGAGACGAACATGGCAAAACCGCAAGGCAAAAAGCAGCAACAGACCAACGACGAGCGCGATGACGGTATGCGCGAGAAGATGGTTTCCATCAACCGCGTCACTAAAGTGGTGAAGGGCGGCCGTATTCTCGGCTTCGCTGCGCTGACTGTCGTCGGCGACGGCGAGGGTGCCGTTGGCATGGGTAAGGGCAAGTCCCGTGAAGTGCCCGTCGCGGTTCAGAAGGCGATGGAGGAAGCGCGTCGCAAGATGACGAAGGTCAAGCTGAACAAGGGTACGATTCATCACTCGGTGACTGGCAAGCACGGCGCCACGACGGTTCTTATGGCCCCAGCGCCTGGGGGCACCGGTGTAATTGCCGGTGGCCCGATGCGCGCGGTGTTTGAGGTAATGGGGATCACGGATGTTGTCGCCAAGTGTATTGGTTCAACGAATCCCTACAACGTCGTCCGTGCAACTCTGAACGGACTTTTTGCCACGAGCACGCCGGCGGAAATCGCCGCCAAACGCGGCAAGAGCGTACAGGACATTCTGGAGTAAACCATGGCCGACAAGAAGATCAAGGTAACGCTGGTCAAGAGCGTTATCGGCACCAAGCAGGACCATCGCGCCACCGTGCGCGGTCTGGGCCTGCATAAACTTAATAGCAGCGCGGAGTTGATGGATACGCCTGCGGTGCGCGGCATGATCCAAAAGGTTGCCTACCTTGTGAAGTGCGAGGGCTGATCAATATGGAACTGAATAACCTGAAGCCGGGCCAAGGCTCGAAACACAACCCGAAGCGTGTCGGTCGAGGCATTGGCAGCGGTTTGGGNNATGCCGTTGCAACGTCGGTTGCCAAAGCGTGGCTTTGTGTCCCTGACTGCGGACCGCAACGTTGAGGTGCGTCTGTCCGAGCTTGAAAAGATGCCAGTTGAAGAAATTGATTTGTTGAGCCTTAAGCAGGCGGGCATTGTTCCGGGCGCAGCCCTGTCGGCCAAGGTCATTCTTTCCGGAAAATTGACCCGAAAGATCTCTTTGAAGGGAGTCGGTGCCACGAAGGGTGCGAAGGCAGCTATCGAAGCTGTCGGTGGCTCCGTCGCCGATATCGCTGCGGCCTAACCAAGATCAGACTGTAGAGCAAACGCTTTGGCCACCCCAGCTGCTAACACCCTAGGCAAGACCGGTAAGTTCGGCGATCTTTGGCGCCGGCTTTGGTTCCTGCTGGGCGCGCTGATGGTCTACCGGATTGGCGCACACATTCCGGTTCCCGGTATCGACCCGCACCGTTTGGCCGAATTGTTTCAGGGGCAGCAGGGCGGCATTTTGGGGATCTTTAACCTGTTCTCCGGTGGTGCGCTTTCCCGCTTTACTATTTTTGCGTTGGGCATCATGCCCTACATTTCATCTTCGATCATCATGCAGTTGATGACGATCGCGGTGCCTTCTCTTGAGCAACTGAAGAAGGAAGGCGAGACGGGACGACGCAAGATCACGCAGTACACNNATGATGTTTCGTTTGACTACCGTGATGACCCTTGTCACCGGTACGATGTTTCTGATGTGGCTGGGCGAACAGATTACCGAGCGTGGTTTGGGTAACGGCATCTCCATCATCATTTTTGCCGGTATTGCTGCTGGTTTGCCGAATGCACTCGGCGGCCTGTTCGAACTGGTGAGGACTGGCGCCATGCATCCCGTCACTGCGCTCTTTATTTGCGCGTTGGTGGTCTTGGTCACCGGATTTGTCGTCTTCGTGGAACGCGGCCAGCGCAAGATTCTGGTGAACTACGCCAAGCGCCAAGTAGGCAATAAGGTCTATGGCGGCCAGAGTTCGCATCTACCGTTGAAGCTGAATATGTCCGGCGTTATTCCGCCGATCTTTGCCTCGTCGATCATCCTTTTTCCAGCGACCGCAGCAGGTTGGTTTGGTGCTTCCGAGGGGATGACCTGGTTGAAGGACATCGCGGCTACGTTGTCGCCCGGGCAGCCGATCTATGTGATGCTCTATGCGGCAGCCATCGTTTTCTTCTGTTTCTTTTATACGGCTCTGGTTTTCAATTCCAAGGAAACGGCAGACAACCTGAAGAAAAGCGGTGCCTTCGTTCCCGGTATCCGCCCCGGCGAGCAGACCAGCCGCTACATTGACAAGATTTTGATGCGCTTGACTCTGGTTGGCGCGATCTATGTGACGCTGGTTTGTTTGCTGCCGGAATTTCTGATCCTGAAGTGGAATGTGCCGTTCTACTTCGGTGGTACGTCGTTGTTGATCATCGTCGTTGTGACCATGGACTTCATGTCGCAGGTGCAAGCTTACGTGATGTCCCACCAGTACGAAAGTCTGCTGAAGAAGGCGAATTTCAAAGGCGCAGGTTTCCCGGCCCGTTGAGCGCATGTCGAAGGAAGACGTTATTGAAATGCAAGGGGAGGTCGTTGAAAACCTGCCCAACGCAACATTTAGGGTAAAGCTGGAAAATAGTCACATCGTCCTCGGGCACATTTCCGGCAAGATGCGCATGCATTACATTCGCATCCTGCCGGGCGACAAGGTGACGGTTCAGTTGACACCGTATGATTTGACCAGGGGGCGGATTGTTTTCCGCGCCAAGTAGTTGCAGAAGAACGCGTTTTCGGAGAAACATCATGAAAGTCACCGCTTCGGTAAAGCGTATGTGCCGCAAGTGCAAGATCATCCGTCGCAAGGGCGTCGTGCGCATTATTTGTGCCGATCCACGCCACAAGCAGCGCCAGGGTTGATCGGGCCTTCAGGCACGAATATAATTGTCGGTTACTCCAAGTTTTCCGGCGTTTCGAATTGTCATTGGTTTAGTTTCAGCGATAGATAGGTAAGCACATGGCCCGTATCGCAGGCGTCAATATTCCGAATCACCAGCACACCGAGATTGCCCTGACGGCAATCTATGGTGTTGGCCGTACGCGCGCGCAGAAGATTTGCGACGCCGCGGCGGTCAAGCGCTCGGCAAAAATCAAGGACCTCACGGATGCGGAGATGGATCGTCTGCGCGAAGAGGTTGGCAAGTTCTCGGTCGAAGGCGACCTGCGTCGCGAAGTGACGATGAGCATCAAGCGGCTGATGGATCTGGGGTGCTACCGCGGTGTTCGTCACCGTCGTGGCTTGCCGGTTCGCGGCCAGCGTACCCGCACCAACGCGCGTACCCGCAAGGGCCCACGCAAGGCGATTGCTGCCGCCAAGAAGTAATAGGGATCCAATATGGCCAAGACACAGACTAAGGTTCGCAAGAAGGTCAAGAAGAACGTTGCCGAGGGCATTGCTCACGTGCATGCGTCCTTCAACAACACCATCATTACCATCACCGACCGTCAGGGCAATGCCCTGTCGTGGGCAACGTCGGGTGGCGCTGGCTTCAAGGGTTCGCGCAAGTCCACACCGTTCGCTGCCCAGGTAGCGGCCGAGGCTGCTGGCAAGGCGGCGCTGGAATGTGGCGTCAAGAACCTTGAGGTTCGCATCAAGGGCCCTGGCCCCGGGCGCGAATCTGCCGTGCGCGCGCTCAATGCGCTGGGCATGAAGATCACCAGTATCACCGACATTACGCCGGTGCCCCATAACGGCTGCCGGCCGCCGAAGCGCCGCCGCATCTAAGTAATCATAGGAGTCAGACAAGTGGCCCGCAATCTCGACGCCAAGTGCCGCCAATGCCGCCGCGAGGGGGACAAGTTGTTCCTCAAAGGCGAGAAGTGTTTTACTGACAAGTGCTCGATCGAGCGCCGGTCCTATGCTCCTGGCCAGCACGGCCAGAAGTCCGGCCAGCGTTTGTCCGGGTACGGCCAGCAACTGCGCGAAAAGCAAAAGATTCGCCGTATCTACGGCATACTCGAGCGGCAGTTCCGCAAGACTTTTGCCGAAGCCGAGCGCAAGAAGGGGCAGACGGGCGAAAACCTGCTTCAGCTCCTGGAGTCGCGCCTGGACTCAATCACCTTCCGCATGGGTTTCGGTGCATCTCGTGCCGAGGCGCGCCAACTGGTCCGGCATCACGGAATTCTCGTCAACGGCAAACGCGTCGACATTCCGTCGTATGGCGTTCGCCCCGGTGACGTGGTTCAGCTTACCGAAGCCGCAAAGGGACAACTGCGAACCAAGGCCGCGCTGGAAGCGGCCGATTCGCGCGGTTTCCCGGAATGGCTGGAAGTGAACGCCAAGGAAGGCCGTGGTGTATTCAAGGCCTTTCCGGCGCGCGACGAGTTGCCTTCATCGCTGAATGAAGGCTTGGTGGTCGAACTGTATTCGCGTTAAACCGTAGTTCGGCGCCTGGCGGCTGCGGCCTACAGGCGCCATTGTCTTGAAGGAATGCAGATGCAAAGCAACGCGCTTCTGAAACCGCGGATCATCGATGTTCAGACACTCTCCCCCGCCCACGCTCGCGTGGTGATGGAGCCCTTCGAGCGCGGCTACGGCCATACGCTCGGCAATGCCCTGCGCCGCATCCTGCTCTCGTCTATGCCGGGTGCTGCGCCGACGGAGGTTTCCATCGTCGGTGTACTCCATGAGTACTCAACACTTGATGGCGTCCGCGAAGACGTCGTCGACATTCTGTTGAATATGAAGGGGGTTGTGTTGAAGATGCACAACCGTAGCGAAGCGACCCTGCAATTGGCGAAGACAGGTGAAGGCATTGTCACGGCGCGTGACATCGAGACAACGCACGATGTCGAAATCATCAATCCGGACCATATCATTGCCCACATCGCCCCAGGCGGAAAGCTCGATATGCAGATTCGCGTCGAGACCGGTTGCGGCTACGTACCAGCCAATGCGCGTCCAGCAACCCAGGACAGCAAGGGCATTGGCCGCATCCTGATGGATGCGTCGTTCAGCCCGGTACGGCGAGTCAGTTATCAGGTCGAGTCCGCGCGCGTCGAACAGCGTACCGATTTGGACAAGCTGATCATCGACATCGAGACCAATGGCGCTGTCGATCCCGAGGAGTCGATCCGGTACGCCGCGCGCATTCTGATGGAACAGCTGTCAGTGTTCGCCGACCTTGAGGGGACCCCGGTCTCCGTCGAGACGCCGAAGGCGGCAGCCGTTGATCCCATTCTCTTGCGCCCTGTCGATGATCTTGAGTTGACTGTCCGTTCAGCGAATTGCCTGAAGGCGGAAAACATCTATTACATCGGCGATCTGATTCAACGTACGGAGACCGAACTGTTGAAGACCCCGAACCTGGGTCGCAAGTCGCTCAACGAGATCAAGGAAGTTCTGGCCTCGCGCGGTTTGACGCTCGGCATGAAGCTCGAGAACTGGCCGCCCGCCGGTCTCGACAAGCTGGGTTAGTCCCCTTTATTACATCAAACTTCCTAAAACGATTAACTGGCTGCTTGCCTAGCTCGTAGCGGCGGCCAAAAAAATACAAAGGAAATCATCATGCGTCACGGTAACGGCTACAGAAAACTAAATAGGACTTCGTCGCACCGCGCGGCCATGTTCCGCAATATGGCGGTTTCGCTGCTCCGCCACGAAGCAATCAAGACCACGCTGCCCAAGGCGAAGGAGCTGCGCCGGGTCGTCGAGCCGCTGATTACCCTCGGCAAGAACCCGAGCCTTGCAAACCGCCGTCTAGCGTTTGATCGTCTGCGCGACCGCGAGATCGTCGGCAAGCTGTTCGAACATCTGGGACCGCGTTATGCCACCCGAAACGGCGGCTATCTGCGCATTCTGAAGATGGGCTTCCGTGTTGGCGACAATGCGCCGCTGGCCTTCGTCGAACTGATGGATCGTCCGGAATCGAACGACGCTGCGGAAGTGCCGACCGCAGAATAAGAAGCAAGAAGCGCCACTCTGGTGATGCTGTCAGGCGATGGGCCGGCTGAATGCCGGCCCGTTTCATTTCATATGGCGTACCACCACGACTGACTTTCAGTGGCTCAGAATCTTTGACAGGAAGAGTTGGGCGCGTTCGGAGCGCGGCGTGCCAAAGAATTCCTCTTTGCGCGCATCTTCGACGATGTGCCCCTGGTCCATGAAGATCACCCGATTCGCCACCTTGCGGGCAAATCCCATTTCGTGGGTGACCACCATCATCGTCATACCTTCCTTTGCCAGCGCCACCATGACATCGAGAACTTCGTTGATCATCTCGGGGTCGAGCGCTGAGGTCGGTTCGTCGAACAGCATGCATATCGGGTCCATTGCCAGTGCCCGCGCAATGGCAACCCGCTGCTGCTGACCGCCGGACAACTGGCCCGGATGCTTGTGGGCGTGAGCCTTGAGCCCGACGCGATCGAGCAGGCCAAGCCCCTTTTCGAGAGCTTCCTCTTTGGGCCGGCCAAGCACCTTGATCTGGGCGACCGCCAAGTTTTGCTCGATCGTCATGTGGGGAAACAACTCGAAGTGCTGGAAGACCATGCCAACGTGCGCGCGCAACTTTGGCAGGTCGGTCTGGGGATCGCCGACTGATACGCCATTGACGACGATCTCGCCCTTCTGAAAGGGCTCGAGACCGTTGACGCACTTGATCAGAGTGGACTTGCCTGAACCCGAGGGACCGCAAACGACAATCACCTCACCCTTGTCGACTTCGGTCGAACAATCGGTAAGCACCTGGAAATCGCCGTAATGTTTGCTCACGCTGCGGATCGAAATCATGCTCATGCAGGAATCCTCTTGCGGAAACGCTTGACCAGCAAAGACACCGAAAAGCAAATCACGAAATAGACGGCGCCGGCGAATAGCAGCAACTCGACAATGCGGCCATCCCGATCGCCGACTTTGTAAGCGGCGCCGAAAAAGTCCGCAAGTGCCGAGACATAGACCAACGAGGTGTCTTGGAACAGGATGATCGCTTGGGTAAGCAGCAAGGGCACCATATTGCGGAAAGCCTGCGGCAGTACGATCAGGCGCATCGCCTGACCATAAGTCATGCCAAGCGCAAAGGCCGCGCCGACCTGCCCCTTCGGTACGCTCTGGATGCCGGCCCGGATGATCTCGGAATAGTAGGCTGACTCGAACAGCGCAAACCCGATCATCGCCGAAGCGAGTCGCGTGTCGCCGCCAGGCGGCCAACCAAATACGTGCTCGAGGAAACGCGGCACGATCAGGAAGAACCAGAGCANNGCGCCGGGAATGGAGGACCAGTCGAATTCGTACATCACTTGCTACCTATATAGCCTGGAACGCGTACCCGAAGCTCAAGCCAGCGCATCGCCGTCATGACCACGATATTGATGATCATGTAGAGCACCGTGATTGCGATGAACGACTCATACGGCTGGGCGGTGTAGTCCACCAACTGCCGACCCTGAGCGGCCAGCTCAAGCAGACCGATGGTCGAGGCAACGGCCGAGTTCTTGAAGGTATTGAGAAATTCCGACGTTAGCGGTGGCAGGATCAGCCGGAATGCCATCGGCAGCATGACGTGGCGGTAGGTCTGCGGCAGCGTCAAGCCAAGCGCAAGACCCGCGTTCTTCTGCCCGCGCGGCAGCGACTCGATGCCGGAGCGCACCTGCTCGCAAACCCGTGCGCCGGTGAACAAACCCAGACAGATGACCGCCGCGAGAAATTGTTGCAGGAAAGGATTGAGTTGTTTGTAAGCGTTGCCCCAGGCAGGTGGAAGCAATTCTGGAAGCACGAAATACCAACTGAACAACTGCACCAGCAGCGGCACATTGCGGAAGAACTCGACGTAGGCCGTCGCCAGACCGGACAAATACCGATTCGGCACGGTACGAAGGACCCCCATCAGGGCGCCTAGCAGCAACGCCATGACCCAGGCCAGGAGCGAAAGGACGATCGTGGTCTCGAACCCCGCCAGCACCCAGCCGAGATAAGTGGTCTCGCCGGATGCCGCGGGCTGAAGAAATATCTCCCAGTGCCAGGCGTAGGCCACAGTTCGCGCCTACAACGGGTTTACTCGAACGCCTTGTCGTTCGGCGCTTTGTAAAGCGCCTTCATATCATCCGAGAGCGGGAAGTTCAGGTTCAGTCCCTTGGGCGGGATCGGGGCCATGAACCACTTTGCGTAGATCTTCTCGGCTTCACCTGATGCCATGACCTTGGCAATTGCACCATCGACAATCTTCTTGAACGCCGCATCGTCCTTGGGCAGCATGCAGCCATAAGCCTCGCGTGATTGCGGCGTGCCGACCACAACCCAATCGCCGGGTTTTTTGGCCTTGGCGAGTTCGCCATAGAGCAGCGCGTCGTCCATCATGAAGGCTACCGCCCGGCCTGTCTCCAGCGTCAGGAACGACTCACCATGATCCTTGGCCGAAATGACGCTCATGCCCATCTTCTTGTCATCATTCATCTTGCGAAGCAGGCGCTCGGAAGTCGTGCCGGCCGTGGTAACCACGTTCTTTCCAGCAAGATCGGCGAAATCCGTGACGCCGGAATCCTTCTTCGTCAGCAAACGAGTGCCTATGACGAATATCGTATTGGAGAAGGACACCTGTTTCTGCCGCTCGGTATTGTTGGTGGTCGACCCACACTCGATGTCGATGGTGCCGTTCTGAATCAGGGGAATGCGGTTTTGCGACGTTACCGGCACCAGCTTGATCTGCAAGTTGGGTAGCTTCAAGTCAGCCTTGACCGCGTCGACAGCCTTCAGCATGATCTCCTGCGAGTAACCGATCACCTGCTGCTTGTCGTCGTAGTACGAAAACGGGATCGATGACTCCCGGTGTCCGAGAGAAATGGTTCCACTGTCCTGGATCTTCTTCAGCGCGCCGGCCGGTTCTGCCGCGAGTGACGGCATGGCGAGAAACGAGCAAGCGAGCGCGACGGAAAGCAGGCGCGTATTGAGCATGGTGAACCTCCTTGTCTGTGGGGTACCGCAAACGTATGCAACGTAGTATAGGCGCAGCGGGAAGCAAGGCATGACGGCAAGTTAGGTGCGGGAATCAGTCCGTCGTCGATACGCTTTCGACGACCCCTTCCTGCTGTTGCAGGGCCCACATCTGGGCGTAGGCGTCGGCGCGCTCCAGAAGCTCCCGGTGTGTTCCCCGTTCAATGATGCGACCATTGTCGAGAACCAGGATCTGGTCGGCGTTCATGACCGTCGATAATCGGTGGGCGATGACCAGCGTCGTGCGGCCCACCGCGGCCAATTCCAGCTCGGCCTGAATGGCCTTTTCGGTTCTGGAGTCGAGCGCGGACGTGGCTTCATCAAAGATCAGGATCGGTGGGTTCTTCAACAGCGCGCGGGCGATGGCGACGCGCTGCTTTTCGCCACCAGAGAGCTTGAGACCGCGCTCGCCAACGCGCGTCTCGTATTGGTCGGGCAGTCGTTCGACAAAATCGTGCAGGTGAGCGGCTTTGGCGGCAGCTAGCACCTCCTCGTGGCCTGCGCCCGGTCGGCCATACTGGATGTTGTAGAAGAGCGTGTCGTTGAAGAGCACGGTGTCCTGCGGGACGATACCGATCGCAGCGCGCAGGCTGGACTGTGTAAGCTGGCGGATATCGCTGCCGTTGATCCGGACGGCACCGTCGCGCACGTCGTAGAAGCGATACAGCAACCGAGCCAGCGTGCTTTTGCCGGAACCGGAGTGGCCGACGACGGCAATAGTCTTGCCGGCCGGAATCGTGAAATCGACATCGAAAAGAATCTGCCGCTTGGTCTCGTAGGCGAAGCTGACATGATCAAAAGTGACGGTGCACGGATTTCGCGGAAGATCACGTGCACCTTCGGCGTCCTGGACTTCACGGTTCTGGCTCATCAACTGGAACATGCGCTCGATGTCGGTCAGCGACTGGCGGATCTCGCGGTAAAGCACGCCTAGGTGATTGAGCGGCATGTAGAGCTGGATCAGGAACGCATTAACCAGGACGATGTCGCCGACGGTCATGGCGGCGTCGGCGACACCGACTGCGGCCCGCCACATCATTAGCGATACGGCGCCGGCGATGATCAGCGACTGACCGAGGTTCAGATAGGACAGCGACACCTGGGTGCGTACCTGGGCCGTCTCCCACTTCTGCATCTGCTCGTCGTAGCGCGCCAGCTCCCACCGCTCGTTGTTGAAGTACTTTACCGTTTCGTAGTTGAGCAGGCTATCGATAGCGCGGGAGTTGGCCGCCGAGTCGAGTTCGTTGGCCTCGCGCCGAATGTGAGTGCGCCAATTGGTGACGACGACCGTGAAGGCTATATACACGGTGAGGGTAACAAAGGTGATGAGAGCGAAAGCCCCCTCGTAGCGGACGATCAGGATGCCGAGAACGAGCGCAATTTCTACCAACGTCGGCAGGATGGAATAGATGGTGTAGCTGATCAGGCTGCTGACCGAACGGGTGCCACGTTCAATGTCGCGCGTCAAACCGCCGGTCTGCCGTTCCAGATGGAAGCGCAACGACAAGTCGTGCAGGTGCTCGAAGACTTTGAGCGCGATGGTACGTTGGGCGCGTTGGGTAACCTTGGCGAAAATAATCTCGCGCAATTCCGTGAACAGCGCCGTCGAGAATCGCAGCAGGCCATAGGCGCCAAGCAAACCCACGGGGACGAGCAACAGCGCCTGGTCCTTGGGTACCGAAAGCGCGTCGACGATATGTTTGAAGATGATCGGCACCGCGACATTGGTCAGCTTGGCGGCGATCAGGCAGGACAGCGCGAAAACCACTCGCCACTTCCACTGCAACAGGTAGGGCAATAGCGTTCTGATGGTCTGCCAGTCCCGGCGCTGCGAGGGATCGGGGCCGGGGAGGGTCGTGGCTGCGTGGAATCCTCTCATGCCTGAATATTACCCGCTGTTGACAGCTGACCCGCGACGATTCAAGGTTCGCGCTTCTGGTTACGCAATGATTGATGAGGGTATGGCAATTATGGAAGAACCGACCGATCTCCCTGATGGACAGCCCGTGTTGCGGGTGATGCCGATGCCCGCGGATGTGAATGCCGCCGGAGACATCTTCGGTGGTTGGGTCATGGCTCAGGTCGATATTGCAGGGGGGGTGGCCGCGATGCGCCGAGCGCGTGGCCGGGTTGCGACCGTTGCCGTGAACGCCTTCCAGTTCAGGCAACCCATTTCGGCCGGTGACGTCGTCTCCTTTTACGCCGATATCGTTCGCGTCGGCAGCACTTCGATTACCGTGGATGTTGCCGTGTACGCCGAACGGAACCCGGCATCGCCGGTTGTCGTGAAGGTTACGGAAGCCATTTTGACCTATGTTGCGCTGAATTCGGATGGCAGCAAGCGCGTCGTGCCTGAGGTCTCATGACCAGCGGAAGAAAGGCGGAAGGAAACCGTTATGATCACGTCTTGGACTCCTGATTGGTTGGCGATGTGAGCAAGCTCATCTTTTTTCTTCTCCTGGGTTTCGTCGCGTATTGGCTGTTGCGCAGGAAGCGGATCGCTCGCGGACCCGATGCAAGACGGCAGCCGCACAGCCCCGAAACCATGGTCAGCTGTGCCTATTGCGGCCTTCACGTTCCGCAGGGCGAGTGTGTGACAGTTGCTGGCCGGTACTATTGTGGCGAGGAACATCGCCGCCTCGATGCCGGTAATCCGCGTGGCTAGGGTGATGCAGATTTCCGCGCGCCTGGCGGACGAAGGCATCCCCGACAGCTTCTGGCGTTCCCTGCGCTATTTTTCCATCTACCGGCTGGTGGTCGCCGCGGTTTTCTTGATCACCTTTCTCATCTCTGGCGGCAAGATGAATCTCGCATCCCAGAGCCCCACTTTGTTTCTCTGGACGGACTCCGCCTACCTGGTTATTTCGTTTGCGTTCTTGCTCACGCTGCAACATTTCGAGCGTGCTTTCAACCTCCAGCTCTCAATTCAGGTGGCCTGCGATGTGGCTTTCCTCGCGGTGCTGATGTACGCGAGCGGGGGAGCCAGGAGCGGTGTCGCGTTCATGTTGGTCGTGGTGGTGGCCGGAGCCGGGCTGGTTGGCCAGGGCCGCCTGACCCTCTTCTACGCGGCGTTGGCGACGCTGGCCGTGCTGATTGAGCAGACAGTCAGGTCGCTCAGCTTCAATGCCGAGGCCGATGACTTCTTCCGAACCGGGCTTACCAGCATTGGTTTCTTTGCAACTGCCATCATCGCGCGCCTGCTGGCACGGCGGGTTGTCGCCAACGAGAATCTGGCGCGTCAGCGCGGCGTCGAACTGGCGGATCAGGTTCGCATCAACCGCCAGGTCATTCAGGACATGGAGGATGGCGTGCTCGTTGTCGACGCGACGGGACAGGTATGTCTGCACAATCCGCAAGCGGAAGCGTTGCTGGCGATAGAGGCACCTACGGGTAACCAGTTGGCGGACTATTCGCCGCTGCTTTCCGAGCATCTGCATCGGCGGCAGGCTGCGGGCGAAACGACGGACGTTCTGACCTTGCCAACCGGGAAGTCATTGCTGGTGCGTTTGTTGCCGCCGGAAGAGAGCGGCAATACACTCATCTACTTACAGGACCTTGGTCGCATCCAGGCGCAGGCGCAACAGATCAAGCTGGCCGCGCTTGGCCGTTTGACGGCCAATATTGCGCATGAAATCCGCAATCCGTTGGCGGCTATCAGCAATGCCGGGGAGTTGTTGGCGGACGAACAGCGAGCCGATACCCGGGCCCGGCTGGTGCGCATCATTGGTGACAACAGCAACCGCCTGAACCGCCTGGTTGGCGAAGTTCTCGAGTTGGGGCGGCGCGATCGAGCCCAGTTGGAGAATGTGAATCTGACTATATTCCTCAAGCAGTTTATCGAAGAGTATTCGCTGCACGACCCGGCGATCGGAGCCCGAATTCACACTAGTATCGACAAGGACGTGATCGTGTGTTTCGATCGCGCCCACCTGTACCGGGTATTGGAAAATCTGGTTACCAACGCCTTGCGCTATGCCAGCGCGGAAGTTGGGGCGGTGAGAATCGATGTTCTCACCGTGACGCCGGAGCGCCTCGAATTGCATATCATTGATGATGGTCCGGGTATTGCCGAGGCCGACCGCGGCAAGGTGTTCGAGCCGTTCTTTACCACTCGCGGCAGTGGCACCGGCCTGGGACTCTATATTGCGAGGGAACTGTGCGATGCCAATGGGGCTCGCCTGGATCTCGTCGACGACTGCAGCGGAGCGCATTTCCGCGTTATTGCCAAGGGGGGAGCATGTCCGCCAAGTTTGATCGCCGGAACCGGAACGCCTTGAAACGCGTTCTGGTTGTAGACGACGAAGCCGATATTCGGGAGCTGCTCGACATGACGCTGGCGCGCATGGGGCTGATTGCCGATTGTGCCGCCTCGGTTGCCGAGGCCACCCAGCTGCTCGCGACGCAGACCTATAGTTTGTGTTTGACGGACATGCGCTTGCCGGATGGCGAGGGTTTGTCCCTCGTGCATCTGATCAACGAGCGGCATCCGGAACTTCCCGTTGCCGTCATTACCGCGCACGGCAGTATGGAGAACGCTGTTCTGGCACTGAAGTCCGGCGCTTTCGACTACCTGTCCAAGCCCGTGTCGCTGGAGCAGCTGCGGGCACTCGTCAAGTCGGCCATCGATCTGCCGGTGCGCGAGGAAGTTCGCCGTTCGGGCGGGCCGGAGCTGATCGGCGAGTCCGCGGCAATGACACTGGTTCGCGGCAAGATCGAGCGGGTCGCACGCAGACAGGCCCCCGTCTTCATTGCGGGCGAATCGGGCAGTGGCAAGGAGCTGGCGGCGAGACTTATTAAC
>PMIH01000050.1 GCA_003158255.1 Rhodocyclaceae bacterium | reverse complement strand
GCCGGCTACGAACGCGCCTGGGCGACCATCGTCGACTCCAACGTGACGACGCTCATCGTCGGCATCATGTTGCTGATCTTCGGTTCCGGCCCCGTGCGCGGCTTCGCCGTGGTGCACTGCCTCGGCATCATGACCTCCATCTTCAGCGCCGTGGTGGTATCGCGCGGCCTGATCAACCTCATCTACGGCCGCCGCAAGAAGCTCGCGGCGCTGTCGATCGGCCAGGTGTGGAAGCCCGGCATCACCACCACACCGTCAAACTAAGGGAAGCGTCATGGAATTTTTCCGCATTCGCAAAGACATCCCCTTCATGCGCCGGGCGCTGGTGTTCAACGTCATCTCGTTGATCACCTTCATCGCCGCGGTATTCTTCCTCGCCACCGAGGGCCTGCACCTGTCGATCGAATTCACCGGTGGCACGCTGCTGGAAATCAGTTACGCGCAAACGCCCGACCTGGAGAAGATCCGCAAGCAGATGGACGCCGACGGCTTCCTCGATACCCAGGTGCAGAATTTCGGCACTTCGCGCGATGTACTGATCCGCGTGCCGTTGGCGAAAGACACCGACACGGCCAAGGTCGGCGAGCGGGTCATCGAGTCGGTCTCGAAAGTCAGTGATGGCGGTACGCCGAGCCTGAAGCGCGTCGAGTTCGTCGGGCCGCAAGTCGGCAAGGAACTCGCCACCGACGGCGCCATGGCCCTGCTGCTGGTCGTCATCGGCATCGTCATCTACCTGGCGATCCGCTTCGAATGGCGCTTCGCCATCTCGGCCATCATCGCCAACCTGCACGACGTCGTCATCATCCTCGGCTTCTTCGCCTTCTTCCAGTGGGAGTTCTCCCTGCCCGTGCTGGCCGCCGTGCTGGCGGTGCTCGGCTACTCGGTGAACGAGTCCGTGGTCGTCTTCGACCGCGTGCGCGAAACCTTCAAGAAGAAGCGCGGCCTGACCACGCCCGAGGTGCTCAACCACGCCATCACCAGCACCATCTCGCGCACCATCATCACCCACGGCTGCACGCAGATGATGGTCACCTCGATGCTCATCTTCGGCGGCGCCGCGCTGCACTACTTCGCGCTGGCGCTGACCATCGGCATCCTGTTCGGCATCTACTCCTCGGTCCTCGTCGCCAGCCCGCTGGTCATGTGGATGGGCGTTTCGCGCGACCAGTTCATCAAGGCAAAGAAGGACAAGCCCGAGGGCATGACCGACGACGGTGCCTGCGTCTGATATGAAGATTCAAGTCTGGGACCTGCCGCTGCGCGCGTTCCACTGGTTGCTCGCCATCGCCGTGGCGACGGCGTTCGTCTCGGCCCAGATCGGCGGCAATGCCATGGTTTGGCATGGTCGCGCCGGCCTGGCCGTCATCGGCCTGCTGGCCTTCCGCATTGTCTGGGGCTTCGTCGGTTCCACCTACGCGCGCTTCGTCACGTTCGTCCGTGGCCCAATGGCGATTCGCTCCTACCTGAAAGGCGAGTGGAACGAACTTGGCCACAACCCCATCGGCGCGCTATCGGTCCTGACGCTGCTGACGCTGCTCGCCGCGGAGGCAGCTACCGGCCTGTTCGCCAACGACGATATTTCGTACCAGGGCTACCTCTACCCGCTCGTCGGCGCCGATCTTGCCGAACAGCTCACCAGCATCCACAAGTTGTTCGAACCGGCTTTGATCACGCTGGTGGCGCTTCACCTCGCCGCCATCGCGTTCTACATGCGGGTCAAGAAGCGCAACCTGGTTCAGCCGATGATCACTGGCTGGACAGATGCGAATTCGGTGAAGGAATCGCCGCGAGGCGGTGGCGTCGTCGCCTTCGTGGCCGCCGCCGTCATTGCCGCATCCGCCGTCTACGCTGCCTCGGGTGCGTTGCTGCCACCCCCGCCCGCGGCAGCGGAAACGCAGGCTTTCTAGCTGTAGCCAACCAGCATTAACCGACGGCTGTCAGGACTTTTGGTCCAGGCAAAAGCCGCAGTATTGGCGCAGGCTATAGTCCGGTCGGTACGGAATGACCAGAGGTTTGTCAGGATTGATCCAAGTCTCGCGGATCTTGTACCCGAGCGCAGAAAGTCCCCGTACCAACGAAGCCTGTGTCTGTACCCGGTAGGGGCAGAATGCTGTTCCCAGGCTATTGACAGTAAAGAACTCATGCTCGGTGTGAATCGCGGCGGTATTGATGATGATGCGCTTGGGCAGGCGCCTGTAGCTTGACAGCAGGTCTCCCAAAGTGCGGGGCAAGTACTGCAAAACACCTGATGCAAAAAGCACATCCATGCCCTCGCCATCCTCAAAACGATCTGTAAACTGAAGCCGCTCGGCATCGCCGCGCTGGGCGGCAAGCCCACGCCCGTGCGCCACCATCGCCGGTACATCATTGACCCGCCAAAGCGAATTTGGCCAACGCCCAAAGTGCTCGCGAAAAGCCAGGAACTTGATGCCGATTGCGCCACCGACGTCGAATACTCCGGTCAACCCTTCCTCCAGCGACCGGGTCAGCCAGTACAGCGATGGATAGTCATGCTGATCCATCCTGACACGATGATCGTAGAGTTGGGCGGACTTGGAATTATCGTAGCCCGCTTTCCCGAATGACTGCGCGGCAGCAACTGCCTCCTCCCAAGTGGAGTGAATACCGTAGAAGAGATTTTGATCGCGATTGGCAACGAAGGCGTCGCGTGCCTGTCGCTGTGCCAGATCATGAATAATCGGCCAACCGGCTAGCGCATCGACGCGGCGATGGAGATTCTCAATCAGACCCACTCTAGATGCCTCCTTTCATCATTTCTCGATACCCGCCACCGCGCGCCGCAAGCGGTCGTTGATGGCGCGCCAATTATCGCTCTGCGGCGGCGTCTGGACGACGATGCGCATGCAGTCGAGGCTATCCAGTTCGCGCAACAGCGCGTAGATATCGTGGGCAAAGCCAACGTGATCCCCGGCAATCTCGCGCCAGACGATACGCTCGTCGGACAAGGGACAAGCCATCGGCGCGATGACGCCGATACGCCGATTGGCCGCCAGCGCCTCGCGCACGGCGAAAATGACGACATCCGGTTGCAGCAGCGCCAGCGGCGTGCGCGGCGCGTAATGCGACTCCAGTGAACCCGGGGCGCGTGGCACCGCGTCGTCGCCCGTGCCCGGCAGACGACCGAGCACGCGACCGAGATCGACGGCGCTGATCATGCCGGGGCGCAGGATGCGCGATTGCGGACCAGTCAGGTCGACGATGGTGGATTCGATGCCGACGCGGCAGGGGCCACCGTCGAGCACCATGCTCACCGCATTGCCGAGTTCGTCATGCACGTGCTGCGCGGCGGTCGGGCTGACGTGGCCGAAGCGATTGGCCGAGGGCGCCGCAACGCCGCCGCCGAATGCCTTCAGCAGTTCGAGCGCCAGCGGATGACCGGGCACGCGCAGACCGACGGTATCCTGGCCGCCGGTGACGGCATCGGACACATCCGGCTGGCGCTTCAGGATCAGCGTCAGCGGGCCAGGCCAGAAGGCCTTGGCCAATGCGAACGCCGTTTCGGGAATCTTGCGCGCCCAGCGGTCAAGATGTTCGACGCCGGGAATATGGACGATCAGCGGATGATCGGAGGGACGACCCTTGGCAGCGAAGATCTTCGCCACCGCTGCGGGATTCGCAGCATCGGCGCCGAGCCCGTAAACCGTCTCGGTCGGAAAGGCGACCAGTTCACCCTGCCGGAGCAGCGCCGCCGCCTTTTCGATCTGAGCCGACATCAGACTTCCGGCAGTGTCTTCGCCAACACCTTTTCCGTCTGCTTGATGCGGAACGCGGACAACTTCTTCGCCAGCTCAGCGTCATTCAGCGCCAGCATCGAAATCGCGAACAGCGCGGCGTTGGTCGCGCCGGCCTCGCCGATGGCAAAGGTGGCAACCGGAATGCCGCCGGGCATCTGCACCATCGCCAGCAGGGAATCGAAACCGCCGAGGTACTTGGAGGGCATCGGCACGGCCAGCACGGGCAGTTCGGTCTTGGCGGCCAGCACGCCGGCCAGGTGCGCGGCACCGCCGGCAGCCCCGATGAGCACCTTCATGCCGCGCGACTGCGCGGTCGCCGCGTAGTCGAGCGCGGCATCGGGCGCGCGATGCGCGGAAATCACTTTCGCCTCGTGGGCGACGCCGAACTGCTTCAGCGTTTCGGCGCAAGCCTTCATGATCGGCCAGTCCGAGTCGGAGCCCATCACGATGCCGACGAGAGGCTTGGTCATTTCAGCGTCCTTTCCGCGGATTCCATGGTGTTGGTCAGCAACATGGTGATGGTCATCGGGCCGACGCCGCCGGGCACCGGCGAAATCAGGCCGGCGACTTCCTTGGCCGTTTCGAAGTCGACGTCGCCGCACAACTTGCCGGCGTTCGGGCCGCTGCTGAAGCGATTCATGCCGACGTCGATCACCGTCGCGCCCGGCTTGATCATGTCGCCGGTAATCATGCGCTCCTTGCCGACCGCGGCGATCAAAATGTCGGCGCGGCGCGTGTGGAAAGCCAGGTCCTTCGAGCGCGAATGGCAGATCGTCACCGTGGCGCTCTGCGCCAGCAGCAGCATGGCCATCGGCTTGCCGACGATGTTGCTGCGGCCGACCACCACCGCTTCCGCGCCAGCGATCTTGACGCCTTCGCTTTCGAGCATCTTCATGACGCCGTAGGGCGTGCAGGGGATGAAGCGCGGATTGCCCTGCATCAGCGCGCCGACGTTCTCGGCGTGGAAGCCGTCGACGTCCTTTTCGGGCGAGATGGCTTCCAGCACGGCTTCGGAATCGAAGTGCTTGGGCAACGGCAACTGAACGAGAATGCCATGCACGGACGGATCGGCATTCAGCTCGGCAATCTTGGCCAGCACCGTGACCGGTTCGACATTGACGGGGTAGACCTCCTTGATGGAGCGGAAGCCGGCCTTCTCGCAGCCCGCCACCTTGTTGCGCACATAGACCTGCGATGCCGGATCCTCGCCGACCAGAATCACCGCCAGGCAAGGCGTAACGCCACGACTGACTTTCAGCTCGGTGGCGCGCTCCGCCAGATGTTCGCGAACCTTGGCCGAAAGGGCGTTGCCGTCAATGATACGAGCCGTCATGCTGCTGCCTCCGCGTGTGAAAGTTGATTGGCTGCCTTGTCCGCCGCCCGGCCCGCCTCGAATGCCTTGCGATTCACTTCAACCATGTGCGGCTTGCGCTGGCTGAAGCGCTTGAGGATCGCGTCGAGCAGCACCTGCGGCGGGAATGGCAGGTGGTCGGCCATGGCGCCGAGCATCACCGTGTTGCCGAGGCGCACGTCGCCAAGTTCCATGGCGATGGCCATGGCGTCGAAGGCGTGCACCCGATAGCCGCGCGACTTGATCTCCGCAATCGGGTCGGCCGGATAATCGTAGAGGCCGATGTCGACCACCGGCGGTACGATGCGCGCAGTGTTCATCAGTACCAGCCCGCCGGGCTTCAGGTAGTGGCACCAGCGCATCGTCTCGGCGGCCTCGAAGCCGACCAGCAGGTCGGCCTGACCGGCCATGATCTGCGGCGAGAGCACCTTGTTGCCGAAGCGCAAATGCGATGACACCACGCCGCCGCGCTGAGCCATGCCGGCGACTTCAGTCTTCTTGGCGTCGTGGCCAAGCGCGATGGCGGCTTCGGCGAGGATTTCGGTGGCGGTCATCACACCCTGGCCGCCGATGCCGACGACGAGGATGTTGGTTACTTGGTTGTCAGACATGTTGGCTTCTCAATGGCGGACCAGCCGCATCGGCTTGGTCAGGTCGGCATGGACGATGGCTTCCGGTGCGCAGGGCTGCACGCAGAGCCCGCAGCCGGTACAGGCCGCCGTCTCGATGTTCACGAATTGCAGTTCGACTTCTTTGCCCGAGGGCTTGATCACCTTCTCGCGGCGCGTGACGTGGATGGCCGGGCAACCGACGTCGACGCAGTTACCGCAGCCGGTGCACTTGTAGGCGATGACTTCGTACGGTTGCTGCTTCTTGTAGTCGTCGATCAGCACGCAGGGCTGGTTGGTGATGATCACCGAAACCTCGGGCACCTTTACTTCCTCGCGGATGGTCTTGAACAACACCGGCAACTGGTAGGGATCGACGACGTGGATGCGTTCCTTCTTCACGCCCAGCGATTCGACCAGCTTGGCGAAGTCGACGCGTGGCGTCTCCTGGCCGTGGATACCTTTGCCCGAACCCGGATTGGCCTGGCCGCCGGTCATGCCGACCGCGCGGTTGTCGAGCAGCAGCACGGTGACGTTGCCGCCGTTGTAGACGATGTCGAGCAGGCCCTGCATGCCCATGTGCAGGAAGGTCGAGTCGCCGATCACCGCGAGGATGCGCTTGTCCTTGTCGGCTTCGGCGCGGCCCTTGTCGAGGCCCATGGCGATGCCCATCGAGGCGCCCATGGAGATGGTCGTGTCGAGCGCATTCCACGGATGGCCAGCACCCAATGTGTAGCAGCCGATGTCGCCAGCGATGGTGATGTTCTTGAGCTGTGACAGCGTGTAATAGACGCCGAGGTGCGGGCAGGCGACGCACATCGTCGGCGGACGAGGGAACACGCTGGCCGGAACCGGTGTGGCACGCCCCAGCGGCTTGAGGCCCACGGGCTCCGGTTCGCCGAGCAGTTTGGCGATGGCCGGCTTGAGCACGTTGGGCGCCAGTTCGCCCTGGCGCGGCAGGATGTCTTTGCCGAGGCAGGCGATGCCGGCAGCCTTGAGTTCCATCTCGACCAGCGGCTCGACTTCCTCGACCACCACCAGTTGGTCGACCGTGGCGGCGAAGGCGCGGATCTTTTCGATCGGCACCGGGCAGGAGAAGCCCAGCTTCAGCGCCGGCGCATCGGGGAAGGATTCGCGCACGTGCATCCACGCAGGGCCGGAAGAAACGAAACCGACGCGGCGGTCCTTGCCGGTCTCGACGATATTGAGCGGCGATATTTCCGCCTCTGCCCGCAGCGCCTTGTCGCGCTCGAACATCAGCGGAATGCGCTTGCCGGCACCGGCCGGCGTCATCACCCAGCGCGCCGGTTCCTTCTTGAAACCGGTGGCGGCATGCGCCACGCGCTCACCGACGGTAACCAGCGCCTTGACGTGATTGATACGCGTGGTCATGCGCAGGATCACCGGGCACTGGAAACCCTCAGACAGATCGAACGCGGCCTTCGTCATCTCGTAGGCTTCCTGCGAATCGGCCGGCTCGAACATCGGCAGGTGCGCGAAGCGGCCCCAGTAGCGCGAGTCCTGCTCGTTCTGCGAGGACGAGAGGCCGACGTCGTCGGCGATGGCTATCACCAGGCCACCGACCACACCGGTCAGGGTCAACGTCATCAGCGCGTCGGAGGCAACGTTCATGCCGACGTGTTTCATGGCACAGAAGGAACGCGAGCCCGCGAAGGCGGCACCGATGGCGACCTCCAGCGAAACCTTCTCATTCACCGACCACTCGGCGTAGATGTCGGGGTAGGTCGAAATGACCTCCAGCATCTCGGTCGACGGGGTGCCGGGATAGGCGGCCGCGACGCGGCAACCGGATTCCCAAACGGCACGGGCGACAGCCTCGTTACCGGAAAGCAGAAGCCGGCTGGCCGCCGGCTGGGGCATCACTGCTGCCATGGATTCTCACACTCTCGTTATCGGGATGAAAAAGGCCGACCCGCGAACATGGTCAGCCCGGCCCTGCAAAGGGTGAATTATCCGGGTTCCCCGCCCGCGGGGCAAGCCGCAATTCCCCTTGGGATCATGGGGCTGGCGTATGCTTTGCGGAAATGCCTGCGGGCAACAGGAGGAGAAAATGAGCGTACGTCACCTGATCATCGCCATTGCGGCAGCGTGCTGTTCTGCGGCTGCTGTCGCCGAGCCGATCAACATNNCCCGAACAGCATGCTGTTCAAGGACAAGGAGGAACTTGAGGCGCTGCAAGTCGGTGCCGTGCAGATGCTGGCGCCGTCGATCTCGAAGTTCGGCCCGCTCGGCGTCAAGGAATTCGAGATTTTCGACCTGCCGTTCATCACGCCCGATATCGCGTCGTTCAATCGCGTCGCCAACGGCCCGCTCGGTCAGAACCTGCTCAAAAAACTCGAGACGCGCGGTATCAAAGGACTGGCCTATTGGGATGCAGGCTTCCGCGTCATGACGTCGAGCAAGCCGCTGCACGCACTGGCCGACTACAAGGGGCTGAAGATCCGCGTCAACTCCTCGAAAGTGATCGAAGCCGAAATGCGCGCGCTCGGCGTGATACCGCAGACGCTGGCGTTCTCGGAGGTCTACCAGGCTTTGCAGACCGGTGTGGTTGACGGATCGCAAACCGTGCTCTCGAACGTGTGGACGCAGAAGTTCTACGAAGTGCAAAAACACGTGACCCTGCTCCACGACACCCACCAGGCCTATGCGGTAGTCGCCAACAAGAAGTTCTGGGATAACTTGCCCGCCGACATCCGGACCGCGCTCGAAACGGCAGTAGCCGACGCCACCGCCTACGCCAATGCGCTCGGTGCCGCCGAAGAGGAAGATGCCAGGAAGAACATCGTCGCCAGCGGCCGCACCACGATCTACGAACCGACGCCAGCGGAGCGCGAGGAACTGAAGAAGGCGGTGCTGCCTGTCCATCAGGAGATGGAAAAGCGCCTCGGCAAGGAAGCCATCCAGGCCATGTACCAGGCCTCGGGATTCACGGTCGCCCGCTGAGTCGCACTTGACCATCGTGACGCCCGGCCGAACGCCACCCACGATCTCGCTCGGCGAACTGTTCCGCGGCTTCTGCCTGATCGGCCTCTCCGGCTTCGGTGGCGTCATGCCGTGGGCGCGCCGTTACATCGTCGAACGTTACCACTGGCTGGACCCTGAAGAATTCGCCGCCCTGCTCGGCCTCGGCCAGGTCATGCCGGGTCCGAACGTCATGAACCTTTCGGTCTGCATCGGGCAGAAATTCCAGGGCTGGCGCGGCGCCGTGGTCGCCCCGCTCGGCATGTTGCTCGCGCCCATGATCATCGTGCTGCTGCTCGGGCTCGCCTATCTGCGCTTCGGCGACCAACCGGTGGTGCATGCGGTGCTCCGCGGCGTTATCGCCGTCGGCGCCGGCCTGATCATCGCCACCGGACTGAAGATGCTCTACGTCTACAGACGGCGCCCGCTCGCACTGGCCATCGCACTCGCCATCATCGTCGCCGTTGGCGGCCTGCGCCTGTCGCTGCTGCCGGTCGTCGTGGTCGTGCTCACGCTCGGGATCGTCCTCGAGCGCCTGTGGGGCCGTCGCTGATGCCGACACTGGCCGAACTCACGCTCCGTTTCACGCTGCTGTCGCTGGTCGCCTTCGGCGGCGGCAACGCCACGCTGCCGGAAATGCATCGCATCGTCGTCGAACAGAATCACTGGCTCACCGACGCCACCTTCACCGAACTGTTCGCCATCGCCCAGGCCGCGCCCGGCCCGAACATCCTCGTCGTCAGCCTGATCGGCCTGCAACTGGCCGGCATCCCCGGCTTCCTCGCCGTCACCGTCGCCTTCTGCGTGCCGCCGAGCCTGTTGATGTACGGCTTCTTCCGCTGGTGGCAAACCCACGCCAACCCCGTCTGGCGCACGCAGATCCAGGCCGTAATCGGCCCGCTCGCCGCTGGCCTCGTACTCACCGGCGGCGGCTTGATCGCCATCACAGCCACGAGCGCGAGCGGCTCATGGACGACGGTCGCCCTGACCGCCGCCACCATTCCCCTCGTCTTGCTGGTGCCGTGGAATCCGCTCTGGTGGATCGCGATCGGCGCCGGCCTCGGCCTGCTCGGCTTCATCTAGGAAGGCGTACCACGACGGCTGACTTTCAGAGCGCCTGATTCTCCTCATGCACCATCTTGATCGCGCCGCAGGAGCACGCGATGGCGCGGACGCCGCAGCCTTTGCGGCAGTCGGAGTTGAACTGGAAGTGCTTGCCGGGGGCGAGCTTGATTACGGCGTTGTCCGAGCAAACGCCGTAGCAGTTGTCGCAACTGGCGCTCAACGCAGCAGTTGTGCCTTGAAGAAGGCGACGAAGTCCGCGACAAATTCGTTCATCTGGTCGCCCCTCGTTCCGGCACGTGCGCCCCGGCTGATGAACAGGCGGTACAGGTCCATCGTTGTGCGTTCGTCGGCGCCGGGTATCGGCTTGCCGGTCCACGGATCCAGCAATACTCCGCGGTCGTCGTAGTAAGCGATCGGTGCGTTCAGCGCCTTGATCGCGTTCGGAATCTCTTGTACCGGCATCGCGTAGCCGAAACCATGGTCGGCGTTGCGGAACAGTCGCAGCGTTACCGACGGATTGTGAACCTTCATCCCGGTCCAGTAAGCCTGGCACTGCACCGGTCCGACCCAGGTGTCGGCGTCGCCGAGCGCAAACCGAACCGCGGTCGGCGCTGTGTGCGGATCGGCAAACTGCATTCCGCACCAGGGCCAACCGGCCAGCACCGCCCGCAAACTCTTGCCGGGGCCGAGCACTGCCTTGGCGACCGGCGTCACTGCCGCCTGCAATACGGCCAGCCCGCCGCGGCTGTAGCCCATCGCCCCAATCCGGGCAGGATCGATATCGCTTTCGCGTTCGAGTGTGCGCGTTGCTACGAGCACGTCGTACGTGGAAGCTGCAAACGAGAGCTGATCCTGCACCGCGATAGTGTCGTGGATGCCGCGGCCAGAAAACGGATCGACCAGCAAGACGGCAATACCGACTTCGGTAAGGGCGTTGGCGTGAATCAGCATCGACGCGCTGACGCCACCCGAGCCGGGAACGATGATGACCGCCGGCACTCGCCCTTTTCGCCGCGGCATGAACAACTGGGCAGTCAGCGTGACCGCCGGCATTTCCCGGTGCTGGATGATGTCTTCGTAGTTACGCGGATTGGCGCTAGCGAAGCTGACGTCCCGCCCGACGACACCGTTCGCCAACACCAGCTCCTGTTGCTGCGTCTGTCCGTCGCCATTCTGTCCGAGCGCGACTCCGCAAACCTGCGCGACGACCGGGATCAGCCAGACAAGAAGCAATCGCGTTGAGAATGAGTTGCGTGGCATGCGTACTCCGTCAAAGGACTGCGCTCGAAATTCGGGTGTTCGCAATCTTATCCCGGTTCCACGCGACCGAAACAGTAGTTGACACACACATACCGCTCGGTATGTAATGTCGTCGTGACTGCCAGACAGACCGACCTGACGCGCGAAAAACTCCTGAATGCCGCCTTCTGCGAAATTCATCGCCACGGCTTTCAGGCGGCCAGCATCGCCAATATTCTTCACGATACCGGGCTGACCAAGGGCGCGCTCTACCATCACTTTCCCACCAAGCACGATCTGGGTCTTGCGGTAGTTGACGAGATCATCCGCGAGCGGCTTGAGGGATTGATCTTCCGACGAATACGCGAAAGTCGGGAACCCGTCGCCGCGCTCTTGCAGGTCATCAGCGACATTGGCGCCAACCGCGATCCGGCATTCGTCGAACTTGGCTGCCCGCTCAACAACCTGATGCAGGAGATGAGTCCTTTGGATGAGAGCTTCAAGCTGCGGCTTAGCGGCATCCTGGGCACATTTGGCCGCGTCGTCGAGGACGCCCTCATACGGGGGCAGGAAGGCGGCGTACTGCGGGCGGATGTCGACTGCCGAGCGACCGCTCTGTTCATCGTCTCCGCTTGGGAAGGCTGTATCGGTGTTGCCAAGAGCCTGCAATCGGCCGAGGGCTTTGGGCTGTGCATGATGCAGCTACTGGGTTACGTCAAGGGGCTGATGACAGCCCCCGCCACCTGATTACATTTTTTTTCGCAACACCCATACCGACTGGTCGGTATGTTTCACAAGGAGAGTATCGCATGAGCATTATTTCCAGCATCGCACCGCAGGACGCCACAGGGCAGGTTGCTCAGCTCTACGAGCAGGTGCAACAGGCACTCGGCCTGGTACCCAACGCCATGAAACTTTACAGCGCCAGCCCGGACGTACTGGCCATGCAATGGCAGCACATCGGCTACTACTTCCAGCACCCAACGCTGAGCTTTCCCCTGCTGGCTTCGATCCGCATGCTGGTTTCCCGGGACAACGATTGCGCCTACTGCATCGGCATGAACGAAGGTCTGCTCATCCAGCGTGCCGGCTTCACGCCGGAACAAACCGCGGCCGCCAAACGCAACGCCGCCGACACGCCGCTACCGGAAAAGGACAAGGCCATGCTGCTGTTCGTCCTCAAGGCAACGAAGACGCCCAAGGCAATCACTGTTGGCGACGTGGACGCCTTGCGCGGCATCGGCTGGAGCGACCGCGACATTTTCGATGCCGTCAATCACGGCGCACGCAATGTGGCAGCCGATATCCTGTTCAACACCTTCAAGATCGAAAACGATTTCTGACCCAGGAGGAACGATGAAAGTATCCGAAGCCATCGAACGCCGCCGCGCCGTCAAGGGCTACGATGCGGATCACCGCATGAGCGAGCTGGAGATCGAGAAACTCATGTCGCTGGCCATGCTCGCGCCAACGGCCTGGAACATTCAGCACTGGCGGTTCGTCGTGGTCCGCGACCCGGAACTACGGCGACAAATCCGCGCCGCCGCGTGGGATCAGTCCCAGGTCACCGACGCGTCGTTGCTGGTAGTGCTCACCGTCGACACCAAAGCCTGGCAAAAGGAACCCGCCCGCTACTGGCGCAACGCGCCCGAGGTGCAGGACTATCTGGTCGGAGCAATGAAGGGGTTCTACGAGGGCCGCGAATGGTTGCAACGGGATGACGCCATGCGCTCCTGCGGCATCGCCGCCATGACGCTGATGCTGGCGGCGCAGGAAATCGGCTACCAGTCATGCCCGATGGACGGCTTCGACTTTGATGCCGTCGGGCAACTCATCAACCTGCCAGCAGATCATGTCGTCGCCATGTTCGTCGCCATCGGCAAAGGCACCGTGGAACCCAGGCCCCGCGGCGGCCAGTTGTCCATGAGCGAGGTTGTGATTCAGAACCGTTTCAACTGAAGGGAGGCCGGCGGAGGGAATCGTCTGGTTCTCCTCCGCCATCATTCCGATCGCGCTGCCCTCGGCATAACCGGTGTCACATAGCTCGGCGTACCGCGACGACTGACTATTCCCCCTGGCATTGCGCTCCTATGGCGAGACTCTGGCCATAACCCGCTGCTTGAACTCCTGCCCCTGCGCGGACTCCGGAATCTCCAATGCCAATTGCGAGAGGATTAGTCGCACTCTTTCTCGACTGGTGGCGGCACACAAGTTCGCTTCGTACTCGGCCGCAGCAATGGACGCAACGGGCCCGAGATAGACGGCCAGTTCGCTCACGACGACATTCCAGAGCGCCCTGCCGCTTATGGCCAAGTCGTCGGAGGCGCCAGCCATCGCCGCCGGACTGTCTTCTCCCGCGCGCATCCGTGACGGCGCCAACGATACGATATTCGAGTCGACGGTCGCACCGAGATCTCTTAGCAGTTCGGGCGTGCTGGGCAGGGGCATCTCGGCGACGCTATTGAAGATGCCGTCCGAGAAAGTGAATGCCCCGAAACGAATGCGGCGGATATGAGCGATCGCGTCCAGGCCCCGATGAAGCGTATAGGTGCACGAGATGATGCGCCCGTCCTCAAGGCTGATTCGTGCCGAATGCCTGGATTCCGTGACGATGAACATCGTGCCCGTACGCTGTTCCTGCACAAACCGGCTCAAGGCATCGATGAGTTCGCCGTAGCTCAACTGCTCATGCTCGATCGACATGCTTCACTCCGAATGCAAAGGCGGCCTCAACGAAAAAAGCGATGACTAGCGCGTGGGAATCGGAACATTGAGCGCTTTTCGGTATACGTCGAAGTCCGCATCCGCCCCCGGCACGAACGCAGTCGCCTGCAGCGCCTTGAGCGTCGGCGCATCGGCTTTCAGGCCGAGCAGCGCGGCGCGAACCTGATTCTTCGCTTGTGGCACAAGGGATCGCTTGACGACGATGCACCAATTCGGCAGCCATGCACCCAGCATGACCACCCGGATCTGGCTGGGAGGTACGTACTTGTCGGCAACGTGAAGCGCATCCTCACGTACGAAGCCGACATCGGCTTCGCCCAGGTATACCGACATCACCACGTTTTCCTGCTTGTTGTCGGCAACCACCTGCAGACGCATGTCCTTCGTCGTATCCACGTTTATCGCGTCCAGGGCCACCTTCTGCGACAGGTAGCCACCCGCCGATTTCTCGCTAACAATCGCCGCCGAGCGCCCCTTGAGGTCGTTCTGGGAGTGGATCAGGCTGTCGGCACGCGTGATGACCAGGCCGCGCAGTTTGGCGCCATCGGTCGCATCGGCGATTATCGCCACAGGCTCCATGGTGCCCGACACAAACGGGTACTGGGTCGGCGTGATGAACGCAACATCGATCTGGCCGCTCCTCATCCGCTGCTCGAGGTCGTCGAAAGTGGGCGACAGGTTGATCTTGACGGGTTGCCCAAGCACGCTGCCAAGCAGGTCCGCCAGCGGGGTGACGCGTTTGATCGAGACATCCGGGGAAAACCGCGGTGTAATCGAGAGTGTGTAGTCGGCCACTGCGGCCAGCGGCCAGAGGCACAGAGCCGCCAGAAAAAGCCCGGTGCGGTTAATGAATGAGCGCATCGTGCTCTCCTCTCAATGCTTCTGCTGGGCTCGCCGCAATTGCGCGACCATGTAACGGATGGAAGTCTGCATGCGCTTGAACGACTGCGCCAGTTGACCGATCTCCCCGCCGGCCGTGATATCGACCACCTCGTCGAGTTTTCCCATGGATATCGCTTCGGCCTGCATGCTGAGTTGACGAATCGGTCGTGACACCGTGCGAGCCAACAACATCAACGTAATGCCGCCGAATACCGCCATGATAAGCAATGTGAGCAGCAGCGGTATCAGCGTTGCCCGAACCGCCGCCTTGACGCCTTCAATGAACAAGCCCACGTGCACGACCGAACTGGTCTGGGGTACGCGCAACGCGTAGTCCATGATCTCTTGACCACCGACATTGAGAACCATGCGGGCGCTGTCCCGATTTTCGGCAAGCGCAGTCCGTTGTACGACATCGAGCGGGAAACCTTTCTCCTTCATCGAGGCCACGAAGGAAGGCTCGAAAGCATCCGTACTACCGAATACGCCGGCTACCGGAATCCCGCGCTCGCTGACCACGGTTGCGTAGGCAACGTCAGGGAGCTGCGACGTGGTTTCAGCCACCTTATTGACCTGAATGAAGTTCCGCTCGACCGTCGGCTTGAACACCGCCGAAGCGAACGCTTTCGTGACCGACTCGACGCGCAATTCGATCTGTCGATTGAGCAAGGGCGGCACGTACCACTGATACACCAACACCAGGAAGAAGCCAAAAACCAGGACGAAACCAAGAAAAGTCGATACCAGCTTCTGAGCTATGGTCAGGCCTGGATTTCGCCGTTCGACGCTTGTGGCGCCTTCCACTTCGGTATTTGTGGTCATAATCAATCCCATCTCTGGTCATTGAAATGTGTCGGAGAGAACGCTATCCCTCCAACCGCCGGTCATTCGTGCCGCAGCGCACAAACCGCACGGTATCTGCCCAAGGATCTATGACCATTGACGCATGTCAACCAAGCAACAGGAACAACCAACTGATCGGGCTGCCGTCGAAGTGAGGTTACCGAATGGTCTCGCTACACCCAAGAAATAGCCGTACCGCCGCGACTGAATTTCTAACGCCGTCAGCCGGCCGGGGCAACATCGCCGCGTCCAAGTCGGTCCAGATGTACTTCGAGCGCGCGTATCGGTTCGACGCGATCAAACAAGACATCGACGCGTGCCAGAATGCGCTGGCTTAGGTCATGCCTAAGATCGGCATTGCCCGCGATGCGCAGCGCCGTCGCCACCATCTCGCCTGGTCCGCCAACGATCAATTCTGGCAACTCCAACATTTCCAGCATCGCCTTGCTTTGCCGACCGCGCATGAACGCGCCGGGCAGCGTGACAAGTGGCGCGCCGACACTCAGCGCGTCCAGCGAGGTATTGCCACCCGACCAGTGCAGCGTGTCCAAAATGACGTCGGCCACGTTCAGCACGGCGCGAAAGCCCGTCGCATCCAGACGCGGCAGGAACTTGACCTGACGCCGCTGCGGCAACTTGCGCGCCGCCATACCCCGCGACAGCCGGTTCGCGAAGGTCATGGTGGTCTGCCGCCCGGTTTCCTGGAAGAAGATCAGCACCGCCCGCGGATCGGCCTCGATGATGTCCAGATAAATGGCATCGTTGTCGTGATGCACCTTGAACAACGATTGCGGACAGACATAGAGGTGCGCGTCCTGCGCCAGCCCAAAGGATCCGTGCCTGAGCGCGCCCGATGTTTCCTCCGGCCGACGGTAGCGCGTGCCGATGCCCGGCAGCCGCAGTAGCCGCTCCGTATAGTGCCGCTCGGCATCGTCCGGCTCCATGCCGGTGCAGGTGAAGACGAAGTCTATCTGCGTGGCCCCGGTCGTCACCGGGTGCCCCCAGGCGGCGCACTGCACCGGTGCCAGGCGCATGTTGGCCAGCAGGTAGTTGCTGGCCTGCATTCCGATCTCCGGATAGATCAGGATATCCGGGGCCGCTTCGCTCACGGCTTGCGCAATCGCCAGGGCGTTGCCCGAACAAACGACCAGTTTTGCCGCCGCGGCGCCAAGTGCGCGAGTCGTTGCGTCGGTCTCGCTGCCGGTGAAGACCACGATGACCTCAAATCGCTCGCGGTCCAGGTCCTCGATCCAGGAACGGAAATAGTGACCGATCGTGCATTCGCGGAGGAAGCCGGACACGAAGGCAACCCGCAGCCGCTTGCGGTCCGAGCGAGGCATCCGCGGCCGCACCAAGTCCGGCTTGGCCCGGCCGATCAACTCGCCCAGCATGCCTGAGTACAGCCGCTGTAGTTCGATGTCATTGCCGCCCTGATAGGCGAGCAGGAAGTTGGTCTGGTTGAGTTCGAATACGCGCATGGGATCGGCGTAATACTGCGGCAGATCAGCGCGCAGACCGGCCAATCCTTCCGAATAGCGCTTGCGCCATTCGGCCAACGCACCCGGACTGTCATAGACCTGCGGCAACAGCAAGGCCGCACGCACGCGTCGACCAAACGACACTGACCGCCCAAGAGTGGCCGGCGTGAGCAGCTGCAATGCCAGCCGCGTTTCACCCATTTCATTGAGCACCCAGCCCAGCAGGCTAACGCACTCGTCGTGTTCCGGCTCCAAGGTCAAGGCGCGTTCCAGCGCCACCCACGCACGACCGAAATCGTGCCGCGCGGCGCAATACCCGCCCAACGCCCGCCAATGAGCCGCGTTGCCCGGTTCCTTGGTGCAGGCCTCTTCCAGCACCGCCAACATGTCAGCGCTCTCAGTCATTTTCGGTGTATCCATTTCCTGTCGAGTTGAGCCCGGAATAAAACCGGCGACCGGATTATGCTTAGTCGAAGTACGTGGGGCAAGCCGATTCCCCCCCCAAAGACAAAGTGGAGCCGTAGCGCCACGGCTAACTCTTGCGTGGACTATGATGGGCATGTATCGTGCGATCCTTGCGCATGCGTGGGAGCAACATCATGGCCAAGCGCAGTTACCCGCTCTCCAAAGTCTACGGCCTGCTCGAACCAGGCCCGGTCGTGCTGCTCACCACGGCGCACAAGGGCCGCATGAACGTCATGAGCCAGTCGTGGCACACCATGATGGAGTTCGAACCACCGCTGGTCGGCTGCATCGTCAGCGGCCGGAACTTCAGCTTCGCAGCGCTGCGCGCCACGCGCGAATGCGTCATCAACATCCCGACCGCCGATCTGGCNNTGGTCGCCGCGCCCCTGATCGCCGAGTGCTACGCCAACCTCGAATGCCGCGTCGCCGATACGCGGATGGTCAACCGCTACAACTTCTTCGTGCTGGAAGTAGTGAAGGCCTGGATCGACCCGAGCATCCGCGAACCGCGCACCCTCCACCACCGCGGCCGTGGCGCATTCATGACGGCCGGCGAGACGATCAAGCTGCCGTCGCGGATGAAGTAAGGCTGCCGAGCCCGGCATGCCCGGCGGGTATGATTCGTATCAGCACGCCTCCGAACAAGCACAATCACAACATGACCGCCATGAAACGTATCGTGATCATCGCCGGTCCCAATGGCGCGGGGAAGACGACGTTCGCTCGGGATTTCCTGCCCAACGAGGCACACTGCCCTGACTTCATCAACGCCGACCTCATCGCCGCTGGTTTGTCACCCTTTCGCCCCGAGGCGGCGGCTGTTCGCGCAGGGCGACTGATGTTGAAAGAAATCGCTGCTCGCGTGGCAGCCGGCGACAGCTTTGCTTTTGAAACGACCTTGTCCGGTCTGGCGTACGCGCAGGCGATCCCCAAGTGGCAAGCCGACGGATATCACGTGAAGCTCATGTTTCTCACGCTGCCGAACGCGGAGATGGCCGTGATGCGCGTCGCGGCGCGGGTTGCCCAAGGCGGTCACAACATTCCAGAAGATGTCATTCGCCGCCGATTCGACGCCGGCTTGCGCAACTTTCACGGACGTTACAAATCGCTGGCGGATGCGTGGATTCTCTACGACAATGGCGGCGACGAACCCGTCATCATCGACGCGGGAGTCAAACTATGAACAAGCGCCAGCCCATATTGCCGAACGATCCCGACCTTCAAGGAGCCACCATCGCCCTGAAGCGGGCGGCTCGTCATGCGCGCGAGTTGGCCGAGCGAACAGGCACGCCGTGCTGGGTGATGCGCAACGGCAAGATCGTCGACGCGGTTACGGGGAAAGAAGCGACGTCCTCGCGCCGATAGCCAAGAATCCGAGCCTGGCCCGTTTTCCCTCGTCAAGGCCTGGATCGACCCGGCCATCCGCGACCCGCGCACCCTCCACCACCGCGGTCGCGGCGTGTTCATGACGGCCGGCGAAACGATCAAGCTGCCGTCGCGGATGAAGTGACCTACGCGGAGGAGTACCACGACGACTGACTTTTCAGTAACGGCTCAGGCGGCCGCAAGTTCCCTCTCGGCCCGGGCCTTCTTCGCCGCCCTTGGCTTCTTGATGGTCACGTGCGGCTCCATACCGGCCAGCGTCGCCATGTCCATCAGGGTGTCGAGTGAGAACAGGCTGATCTTGCCCCGCATCAGATCGGACATGCGCGGCTGGGTGACGCCGAGCACCTTCGCCGCCTCGGCCTGCGTGATTCCGCTGGTCTTCACCCAAGCCTCCAACGCCATCATCAGTTCCGACCGCGCACGCATCCCCGCTGCCGCCAGCGGCGTGTCTTCCACCGCGTCCCAGACGCTCGCGAATATTTTTGCTTTGCTCATGGCCGTCGCTCCTTCATCAGTTCCTTGTAGCGCTTGCGCGCCAGTTCCTTGTCCTTCTCGCTCGTTGTCTGCGCCTTCTTCTGGAAGCAGTGCAGGATGTAGATCGCATCCTCCAGTTTCGCCAGATAGATCACCCTGAACGCACCGGCCTCGTCCCTGATCCTGATTTCCCTGACGCCCGAGCCGATGGTCGCCATCGGCTTCCAGTCGTCGGGGTTCTCGCCGCACTGAACCTTGTGAATCTGGAAGCCCGCGTCCTGCCGGGCTTCGTCCGGAAAAGCACGCAAGGCGTCGAGCGAATCACCGCGGAAGGCAACAGGCTTCATGAGCGCAATATACAAGAACTTGTAACACCATTCAATGGCAGCGGGAACCGGCTATCAGATGCCGTAACGGCGTACCGCCACGGCTGACTTTTCAAGACGTTGCCTGACCAGCAACGACAATGGCATGATGTGAGCCACAATATCAAGCGACCCTGGTCCCTTTAGCGTGATCCGGCCCCTTTAACTTTTGCGCTCCATATGAGTTTGAAAACCTCAACCGAGCATCATCGATTTCCGCCCCACGACAACACGTTCGCTATCGTGCTTGGCATATTGACCCTATTTAACGTCCTGTCGACATCTTATGGCTGGTTCATTAGTGTCGATGTAAAAGGCTGGTGGCCAGTGATATTGGCTTTCTACCTGGTCATTTCGTGCGCATACGCATGGGTGTATTCGTTCGTCGCACGATTGGGTACGCCGTTCAGCCTCCGTTTCTCCGTCTTCTACACGCTGGCTCTGGTTGGCTGCTTTCTCGTTCATGCCGTTCTGGACTATCTGGCGCGCCCCGATTGGCTAGCGGTGAATACCGGACTCGCAACGCTTACGATTTTCCAACGTGTGGTGTTAAGTCCCTACACCGCATTCGCGATCTATGGCCTCTTCCTCGGCTTGGCTACCATCCGCGCGCTTCGATCACGCCAGCAGGCCGGCTGAGGAGCCGTTCAGCCACGCCTGACTTTCCCGCGCCTCAGTTCTCCTCCGGCACCATCTTGATCGCGCCGCACGGACATTCGGTGGCGCACATGCCGCAGCCTTTGCAGTAGTCGAAGTTGAACTGGAAGCGCTTGCCGGGGCCGAGTTTGATGACGGCGTTGTCGGGGCAGACGCCGTAGCAGTTGTCGCACTCGAAGCAGTTGCCGCAACTGAGGCAACGCCGCGCTTCGAACAGGGCGTTGTTCTCGTCGAGGCCCTGCACCACTTCTTCAAACGTTGACTGGCGGCGGATGATGTCGAGGACCGGGCGGACCTGGTGCGGGGCTTCGGAGTAGTACCAGGTGTTGAGTTTGTCGAAGGTGGCGACTTCGTGCTTGGGCGGCGGCGCGTAGGTCTCACCGGCCAGCCAGGCATCGATGTGGCGCGCGGCCTTCTTGCCGTGGCCGACGGCGACGGTGACGGTGCGCTCGGAGGGCACCATGTCGCCGCCCGCGAAGATGCCTTCGTGGCCGGTCATCATGTTCGGGCCGACCTGCACCACGCCGTCCTTCACCTCCAGCCCCGGCACGCCTTCGAGCAGGCCGAGGTCGACGTCCTGGCCGAGTGCCAGCACGACGGAATCGGCGGCCAGCTTTTCGAACTCGCCGGTAGGCTGCGGAAATCCCTTGTCATCGAGCGCCATTTTCTCGATGGTGATCTCGCCCTCGTCGGCCTGCTTGATGGTCGACAGCCACTTGACCATGATGCCTTCCTGTAGCGCCTCTTCGATCTCGGAGTCGTGCGCCGGTGCTTTCTCGCGCGTGCGGCGATAGACGATGATCGCCTCTTCCGCGCCCATGCGCTTGGCCGTGCGCGCCACATCGATGGCCGTGTTGCCGCCGCCGTAGACGACCACGCGGCGGCCGAGCATCGGCTTCTCTTCGCCTTCCATCGAGCGCAGCACCGATATGGCATCGACGATGCGCGTCGCGTCGGCGGCGGGAATGAAGGCACGCTTGCCGATGTGCGCGCCGACAGCGAGGAAGGCCGCATTGAACTTGCCGGACTTCATGGCGTCGGCGATGTTGGCGATCTTGGTGTTGAGCCTCAGCGTGACGCCGAGATCGAGGATGCGCTGTACTTCGGCTTCGATCACTTCGCGCGGCAGGCGGTACTTGGGAATGCCGAAGCGCATCATGCCACCCGCGAACGGACCGGCTTCGTGGATTTCGACGGCGTGACCGTAGCGCGCCAATTGATAGGCGGCGGAAAGACCCGACGGCCCGGCGCCGACGACCAGGACGCGCCTGCCGCTCGACTTGTTGGCCTTCTCGAAGGTCCAGCCGCGCTTGAGCGCCTCGTCGCCGAGGAAACGTTCGACGGCATTGATGCCGACCGACGAATCGACGAACTGCCGATTGCAGGCGCCCTGGCAGGGGTGATAGCAGACGCGGCCCATGATCGCCGGCAGCGGATTGTTCTCGGTCAGCGCGCGCCAGGCCTTTTCGTAGTCGCCGCTCTCGGCGTGGAACAGCCACGACTGGATATTCTCGCCCGCCGGGCAGGCCGCGTTACAGGGCGGCAGGCGGTCGACATAGACGGGCCGGAAGGTGCGCCAGGAACCGGTGTGATTGGCCAGCGAGGAACCGGGGTCGAGCGTGATGGCAAACGGTTTATCCATTACCTGGCGCCTCCATCGAGCAGACCGTATTTCTTGATGTTGCGATCGGCGAGCGCCTGCAGCTTGGCGATGACCTCGACCTGCGGGGTCTTGCCGAACAGGTGCGCGTAGCGTTTCTGCGGCCTGAGATATTCCTCGACCGGCAGCGCTCGGCGTATCGCGACGACTGACTTTACTTCGCCGTGCTCGGCCTCGAACACCGGGAAGATGCCGGTCTCCTTGGCCAGCCGGGCAATGCGTATGGTCTCGTGCGAAGCGGTGCCCCAGCCCAGCGGGCAAGGCACCAGGATGTGGATGTAGCGCGCTCCCTCGAATTCCATGGCGCGACGCACTTTCGCTTCGAGGTCGCGCAGGTCGGCGACGGTCGCGGTGGCGACGTAGGGAATGTCGTGCGCCATGGCGATGGCCGGCAAGAACTTGCCCTGGCCGAAGACGTTGCCCGGCTCGGGGCCGACGGCCATGGTGGTCGCCGTGCGCGCGGCCGGCGGCGTCGCGCTGGAGCGCTGGATGCCGGTGTTCATGTAGCCCTGGTTGTCGTAGCAGATGTAGAGCACGTCGTCGTTGCGCTCGAACATGCCCGAGAGGCAACCGAAACCGATGTCGGTGGTGCCGCCGTCACCACCCTGAGCGACGACACGGATGTTGCGCCGTTCGCCCTGCCGGCGCTTCACCTTCAGCGCGGCGGCGATGCCCGTCGCCACCGCCGCCGTATTGCCGAACAGCGAGTGGATCCATGGCAGCTGCCACGAGGTTTCCGGATACGGCGTCGAGAACACTTCCAGACAGCCGGTGGCGTTGGCGCAGATCAGACGGCCGTTGGTGGCCTCCATGGCGGCGTCGATGGCGTAGCGCGCTCCGAGCGCCTCACCGCAGCCCTGGCAGGCGCGATGGCCGGAGTTGATCGAGTTGTAGCGCTTTTCCTGCGACTGCACGCTGCGCTCTTCGGGCGGCAGCAGGCGGTTGCCGACGGTGAAGGTGCCGGTCTGGTAGAACTTGACGGGTTGGAAGCTCATGGTGCCTCCTGCGCGATGTTTGCCGCAACGACGCCGATGTCGCGCAGGATCGCCTCGGCTGCGGGGCCGGAACGGCGCGTGGCGCGTTCGCGTTCGAGCTGCTTGTCCACCACCCCGCGATTGAGGTCGAGGAAGGTGAGCGGGTCGAGGTCGTTCTTCTCGGCCTTGCGGAACAGCGCGTGCAGCGAACGCATGGTGATCGACCTGCCGCCGAGTCCGGCCACGACGGTATAGACATCGACAGGCTGCGCCGCGAGCGCCATGCCCACGTTGGTGGAAAGAATACCGCCAAGCCCGACCGCGAGGCTCTTCTCCAGCACCACCACGCGCTTGGCGTGGCGCAGCGCCTCGCGCACCTGCGCGATCGGGAAGGGCCGGAACAGAGTGATGCCGAGCACGCCGATCTTGTGTCCGGCCTCGCGCATTTCGTCCACCACATCCTTGATGGTGCCGAGCACCGAACCCATGGCGACGACGATGGTGTCGGCATCGTCGGCCTTGTAGGTATGCACCAGACCGCCGGAGTCGCGGCCGAACACCGCTTTGAACTCTGCCGCATATTCCGGAATCAGTTTCAGCGCTTCCATCTGTTTGGCGTGCGCGAGATAGCGCACTTCCATGAAGGCCTCAGGGCCGACCATGGCGCCGATGGAAACCGGATCGGCCGGATCGAGCACCTGGCGCGGCTCGTACTTGGGCAGGTAGGCGTCGACCTGTTCCTGCGTCGGCATGTCCACGCGCTCATAGGCGTGGGTGAGGATGAAGCCGTCCATGCAGACCATGATCGGCAACGACAACTCTTCAGCCAGGCGGAACGCCTGAATGTGCAGGTCGAGCGCCTCCTGGTTGGTTTCGGCGAAGATCTGCAACCAGCCGGAGTCGCGCTGCGAAAGCGCATCGGAGTGGTCGTTCCAGATGTTGATCGGTGCGCCGATGGCGCGGTTGGCGACGGTCATCACGATCGGCAGACCGAGGCCGGAGGCGTTGTACACCGCCTCGGCCATGAACAGCAGGCCTTGCGAGGCAGTGGCCGTGTACGTGCGTGCGCCCGTGGCTGAGGAACCGATGGCCACCGACATCGCGGCGAACTCCGATTCGACGTTGATGAACTCGCAGGGAGTGAGCGCGCCCTCCTTCACCAGTTCGCCGAGCGCCTCGACGATGTGCGTCTGCGGCGAAATCGGATAGGCGCAGATCACTTCCGGCCGGCACAGCGCGACGGCTTCGGCGACCGCGCGGGAACCTTCCATTTGCTTAAGCATGCGCGATTTCCTCCAATTCCTTGCGCACCGTGTTGTACGCCTCGGTCGCGGCCGCAACGTTGCCCGCCGCGACCTTGCCCGAGAATCTATCGTTGATGGCCTTGATCACCGATTCGAGTTTCAGGACGCCGGATATGGCCGCGAAGCCGCCGAGCAGCGGCACGTTCGGCACCGGCCGACCGACATGGCGCAGCGATATTTCGGTGGCCGACACCGTGCACAGGCGCGCCAAACGACGGCCGCGCACCAGATCGGCCAGTCCGAGTTCCTCGAATGTCTTGTTGGTGTTGATCAGAATGTAACCCTCAGGCGTGAGTCCGGAGAAGACGTCGACCTGATGCAGCAGCGTCGGGTCCTGGATGATCAGCGCGTCGGGTTCCATGATCGGCTCGCGCAACCGGATTTCCTTGTCGGCGATGCGGCAAAAGGCCACCACGGGCGCGCCCGTGCGCTCGGAGCCGAAGCTCGGAAAGGCCTGCGCGTGGCGCCCCTCGTCGAACGCGGCGATCGACAGCATCTCGGCCGCTGTCACCACCCCTTGGCCGCCGCGGCCGTGTATGCGTACCTGGAACATGCTTGGCTCCGTTGAAGTCTCCTCGTCACCTTATCACCTGCGCTTGGATACTGTCATTGCGGCAGCGCAATATTGCGCATTGCGAATTGTTATTTTATATTACGGAACAGCACGATTCGCTTCGCCTATCCGGTGGGGCTAAGCTGTGCGAAAACATGGCCCGCTCGCCTACCCGGCGAGCAGGGCTCGATACAGCTCTGACAAGAGGAGACAATCCATGTCCGAAATCTACGGACTGTTGGCGGCTGACGCCGATCCCCAGGAAACCCGCGAGTGGCTGGAAGCCCTCGAAGCGGTCATCGATCAGGAAGGCCCCGAACGCGCCCACTACCTGATCGAGAAACTGATCGAACTTGGTCACCGCGCCGGCATCAACATTCCCTACGCCGCCAACACCGATTACATCAACACCATTCCCGCCGACCAGCAACCGCTGGCGCCGGGCGATTACATCATCGAAAACCGCATCCGTGCCTACATCCGCTGGAACGCGCTGGCCATGGTGCTGCGCGCCAACCGGGGCGACTCCAATCTCGGCGGCCACATCGCCAGTTTCGCCTCCGCTGCCACACTCTACGACGTCGGCTTCCTGCACTTCTGGCACGCGCCCTCCGACAAGCACGGCGGCGACCTGATCTTCTTCCAGGGCCACTCGGCGCCCGGCATCTATGCGCGCGCCTTCCTGCTCGGCCGTTTCGACGAAGCGAAGCTCGACGGCTTCCGCCAGGAAGTGGACGGCAAGGGCATTCCTTCGTATCCGCACCCGTGGCTGCTGCCGGACTTCTGGCAGTTCCCCACCGTCTCGATGGGCCTCGGCCCCTTGCAGGCGATCTACCAGGCGCGCTTCACGAAGTACCTGCATGACCGCGGTCTCGCCGACACCGCCGGCCGCAAGGTCTGGGCCTTCATGGGCGACGGCGAGATGGACGAGCTCGAATCGATGGGCGCCATCGGCATGGCCGGGCGCGAGAAGCTCGACAACCTGATCTTCGTNNGGTCATCTGGGGCAGCTACTGGGACTCGCTGCTGGCGCAGGACAAGCACGGCCTGCTCCGCAAGCGGATGATGGAATGCGTCGACGGCGATTACCAGACCTTCAAGTCGAAGGACGGCGCCTACGTACGCGAACACTTTTTCAACACGCCGGAACTGAAGGCGATGGTGGCCACTTGGTCGGACGACGACATCTGGCGCCTCAACCGCGGCGGGCATGATCCGCACAAAGTCTACGCGGCCTACCAGGCCGCCGTCACGCACACCGGCCAGCCGACTGTCATCCTGCCCAAGACCATCAAGGGCTACGGCATGGGCGAGTCCGGCGAGGCGCAGAACATTACCCATCAGCAGAAGAAGATGGGCACGACGTCCATCAAGGCGTTCCGCGACCGCTTCAAGCTGCCGATCACGGACGCGGAGCTCGAACAGCTGCCCTACCTGAAGTTCGCCGAAGATTCGCCCGAACTCAAGTACATGCGCGAGCATCGCCAGGAACTCGGCGGCTACCTGCCGCAACGTCGCCGCCGCGTCGAGCCGTTAGCCATACCGCCGTTGTCCGCCTTCGACGCATTGCTCAAGGCATCCGGCGCTGGTCGCGAATTTTCGACCACCATGGCCTTCGTACGCATCCTCAACACGCTGCTGCGCGACAAGGTTCTCGGCAAACGCATCGTCCCCATCGTGCCCGACGAATCACGCACTTTCGGCATGGAAGGCATGTTCCGCCAGTTCGGCATCTGGAACCAGCAAGGTCAGGGCTACGTGCCGCAAGACGCCGACCAGTTGATGTTCTACAAGGAATCCAAGGACGGCCAGATCCTGCAGGAAGGCATCAACGAAGCCGGCGCCATGGCCGACTGGATCGCTGCCGCGACGGCGTACTCGACGCACGGCGTGCAGATGATTCCCGTCTACATCTTCTATTCGATGTTCGGCCTGCAGCGCACCAGGCGATCTCGTCCTGGGCCGCCGGTGACTGCGCGTTCGCGTGGCTTCCTGGTCGGCGGCACCGCCGGCCGCACGACGCTGAACGGCGAAGGCCTGCAGCACGAGGATGGTCACAGCGCACATCATGTCGGCCAGCGATCCCCAACTGCATCTCCTACGATCCGACCTTCGCTTACGAAGTCGCCGTGATCGTGCAAGACGGCCTGCGCCGCATGGTCGCCGAACAGGAAGACGTGTTCTATTACCTGACGGTGATGAACGAGAACTACGAACATCCCGACATGCCCGCGGGTGTGGAAGCCGACATCCTCAAGGGCATGTACCTGTTCCGGCGCGGCACGGCCAGCAACGGTCCGCGCGTGCAACTGATGGGCTCGGGCGTCATCTTCCGCGAAGCCATCGCGGCCGCCGAGATGCTCCGCAACGACTGGGGCGTGGAATCCGACCTATGGAGCTGCCCGAGCTTCACCGAGTTGGCACGCGACGGCCACAACTGCGTGCGCCATCAACTCCTGCATCCCGAGGAATCGAAGCAGCTCTGCCACGTGGCGAAGAGCCTCGCCGACACGCGCGGCCCGGTCATCGCTGCCACCGACTACGTGCGCCTGTTCGCCGAGCAGATCAGGCCGTTTGTGACGCTGGACGGCCGGCGCTACACCGTGCTCGGCACCGACGGCTTCGGCCGCTCGGACACGCGCGAACAACTGCGCAGCTTTTTCGAGGTCGACCGCTACTGGATCACCGTCGCGGCACTACGTTCGCTGGTCGACGAAGGCCAGATCAAGGCAACGCAGGTGACCGAGGCGCTGAAGAAATATGGCCTCGATCCGGCCAAGCCCAACCCGGTGAAGGTGTGATCATGGGCGCCCTTATCGAAGTTAAAGTTCCCGACATCGGCGATTTCAAGGACGTGCCGGTGATCGAAATACTCGTCAAGCCGGGCGACAGGGTTGAAGCGGAAACGCCGCTCGTCTCACTGGAGTCGGACAAGGCGACCATGGAGGTACCGAGTTCGGCCGCTGGCGTCGTCAAGGAAGTCCGGGTCAAGCTCGGCGACAGACTTTCCGAAGGCAGCGTGGTGGTGGTGCTGGAGGCCGGAGAGGCGGTAGCCACAGAGATCCCGACGGACACAGAGAAGAAGCCCCCAGCGCCGCCTCCTGTCGCTGTCGTCGCGGCGGCAACGGTCGCCGTCACGGGTGAAGTTTGCGATCTGCGTCCGACCGAAGCGGAGCCGACCACGGCACCCGCCGCGATCAGCATGCTTACCCCCGCCCAGATGCTCGCGGTCGGAGGTGGCGGTGTCAAGGCGCACGCCAGTCCGTCGGTCCGCCACTTCGCGCGCGAACTCGGCGTTGACGTGACCCGGGTGAGCGGCACCGGACCCAAGGGCCGCATCACGCAAGCAGACGTACAGGCGTATGTAAAGGGTGTGATGGCCGGAGCAACGTCCACTGGAGCCGTCCCGCCACGGCTGACTTTGGGCGGCGGGCTGGACCTGCTGCCCTGGCCGCAAGTGGATTTCGCCAAGTTCGGCCCGATCGAAGTCAAGCCGCTGTCGCGCATCAAGAAGATTTCCGGCCCCAACCTCGCTCGCAACTGGGTAATGATTCCGGCCGTCACGTATCACGAAGAGGCCGACATTACCGACCTGGAGGCGCTGCGCGTCCAGCTCAACAAGGAAAACGAGAAAGCCGGCATCAAGGTGACGATGCTCGCCTTCATCATCAAGACCGTCGTCGCGGCGCTGAAAAAGTACCCCGACCTCAACAGCTCGCTGGATGGTGAGAATCAAGTCTTCAAGAACTACTGGCACATCGGCTTCGCCGCCGACACGCCGAATGGCCTGATGGTGCCAGTGCTGAAGAACGCCGACCTGAAGGGCGTCGTCGAAATCGCGCAGGAGACTTCAGAGCTGGCGAAGAAGGCGCGCGAAGGCAAGCTCGGCCCGGCCGACATGCAGGGCGCGACGTTCACCATCTCCAGCGTCGGCGGCATCGGTGGCACGGCCTTCTCGCCCATCGTCAATGCGCCGGAAGTGGCGATCCTCGGCGTCAGCAAATCGAGCATGAAACCGGTGTGGGATGGCAAGCAATTCATGCCGCGCCTGATGGTGCCGCTGTCGCTCTCGGCCGACCATCGCGTCATCGATGGCGCGCTGGCGACGCGCTTCAACGCCGCCCTCGCGCAACTGCTTGGTGACTTCCGGAGGGTGATGCTATGAGCGCCCTCGAAGTCAAAGTTCCGGACATCGGCGACTTCAAGGATGTGCCGGTCATCGAAATCCACGTCAAGCCGGGCGACGTCGTCGAGGCCGAAGCCGCGCTGGTCACGCTCGAATCTGACAAGGCCACGCTGGACGTGCCCGCGCCTACCGCGGGTACGGTGAAGGAAGTCCGAGTCAAGCTCGGCGACAAGTTGTCCGAAGGCAGCGTGGTCCTGGTGCTGGATGCCGCGGCCGCGCCGCAACCGGCCGCCGTACCCGCGACTTCGCCCGTTGGCGTACCGCCACCACTGACTTTGGCGGCCCCGCCCGACGCTACCAGCTACTCAGGCAAAGCCGACATCGAAACCGCCATGCTGGTACTTGGCGCCGGTCCCGGCGGCTACTCGGCCGCCTTCCGTTCCGCCGACCTTGGCATGAAGACGGTGATGGTGGAACGCTATGCGACACTCGGCGGCGTCTGCCTTAACGTCGGCTGCATTCCCTCGAAAGCGTTGCTGCATGTCGCGGCGGTGATGGAGGAAGCGGCACACGCGAACGAGTTCGGCGTCGACTTCGGGGCACCGAACGTCGACATCGACAAGCTGCGTACCTACAAAGCGAAGGTCGTCGGCAGGCTGACGGGCGGCCTCACGGGCATGGCCAAGGCGCGCCGCGTCGAGGTCGTGCGCGGTTACGGCCACTTCCTCGATGCGCATCACATCGAAGTCGAGGAGACCACGGGTGGCGCGCAGGAGAAGAACGGCGCCAAGAAAGTGATCCGCTTCCAGAAGTGCATCATTGCCGCTGGCTCCGCCGCCGTGCACCTGCCCTTCCTGCCGCTTGATCCGCGCATTATCGATTCGACTGGCGCGCTCGAACTGCGCCAGAAACCTGCGCGCATGCTGGTCATCGGTGGCGGCATCATCGGGCTGGAAATGGCGACCGTGTATTCGACGCTCGGCGCGAAAGTCGATGTCGTCGAAATGCTCGACGGCCTGATGCAGGAGCCGGATCGCGATCTGGTCAAGGTGTGGGAGAAGCAGAATGCTCCGCGCTTCGAAAAGATCATGCTGAAGACGAAGACGGCCAGCGCCGAGGCGAAGCCCGACGGCATCTGGGTCAAGTTCGAAGGCGAGCAGGCACCCAGCGAAGCGCAGCGCTACGACCTCGTCCTGCAATCGGCCGGCCGCAGCCCGAACGGCAACAAGATCGGCGCCGACAAGGCAGGTATCACCATCACCGAGCGCGGCTTTATTCCGGTCGACAGCCAGATGCGCACCAACGTGCCGCACATCTTCGCCATCGGCGACATCGTCGGCCAGCCGATGCTGGCGCACAAGGCGGTGCATGAGGGGCACGTCGCCGCGGAGGTCGCGGCGGGACAGAAATCGCACTTCGACGCCACAGTGATTCCCGGCGTCGCCTACACGCACCCGGAAATCGCCTGGGTCGGTCTCGGCGAAGACGAGGCGAAGAAGGCGGCACGCAAAATCGAAGTGGCCAAATTCCCCTGGGCGGCATCCGGCCGCGCCATTGCCAACGGCGCCGACTACGGCTTCACCAAATTGATCTTCGACTCGGAAACGCATCGCATCGTCGGCGGCGCCATCGTCGGCCCGAGCGCGGGCGACATGATCGGCGAAATCGCCCTGGCCATCGAAATGGGCGCCGACGCTGTCGATATCGGCAAGACCATCCATCCGCACCCGACGCTGGGCGAAACCATCGGTCTGGCCGCCGAAGTCGCCGAGGGCAGTTGCACCGATCTGCCCGCTCCCGGCAAGCGCCGCCCCTAATCGCTTCGTGGCGTAGATAACGCCAAAAGTGATGGACAATACCCACACTGCTCAGTATAACTATCCATATCGCATGGAGTAGGATATGCTTTTAGTTATAGACTCCGGATTGACCCCAACCAAGCATGCGGGCGATCGGGGAATAACTAGAACTTGTGTGTCCAAAGGGAGCTAGTCGTGACTATTTCCAAACGTTTGCTGATCCTCATGTCGGCGGCGATAGCCGCGCTCGTGATCGTTACAACCCTGAGCCTGGTCGAGATGGGCAAGGTGTACAAGGCCGCCAACTTCGGCAACGAAAACGTCGTGCCCAGCGTCATCCTGCTCGACAAGACCTTGCTGGAATTCAGCCGAGTCCGCATCCGCACCTACCGCCATGTGCTCACCACGGATGCGCGCGTCAAGGCGGAGACCGCGGCCAAGATCCACGAGGCAGAAGCCTCCGTAGAGAAACTCCTCAAGGAATATGAGCCGCTGGTTGTCGACGCCGAGGACAAGCGGCTGCTCGATGCGGATAAGGCGACTTTCGCCGCCTATATTCAGGCAGACGCGCTGGTGCTCGAGGCTTCCAGCAGAAGTGCCCACGACGAGGCGCTTGCCTTGCTGAACAAGGGCGTCACCGTTGCAGCCGGATTCAACGACGCCCTCGAAGCCCACATGAAATTCAATGACGATCTGGGCGAAAAAACTTCGAAAGAAGGGCTGGCAGCCAAGGAGTTCGCCACCTGGTCGATATTGATCATCACCCTGGTCGCGTTGATCGTCGTCGGCGGCGTCGGTTTCCAGATCCGCAGCAGCCTGATTTCGCGCCTCGCCGAGGGCAACGCCATGGCCAGCCGCATTGCCGGCGGTGATCTCTCCTCGCGCAATTCGAACTTCGTCGCCAGCAATGACGAAGTGGGCGAACTGATGCAATCGATGGAAAAGATGCGCCAGGATCTATCTTCGACGGTCGGCCATATCGTCTCCAGCACGGACGAACTGGTATCCGCGGCCAACCAGCTATCGACTTCCGCCCAGCAGGTCGCCGCAAGCACCGAAAGCCAATCCAGCTCGACGTCGTCGGCTGCCGCCGCCGTCGAGGAGCTCACCGTCAGCATCGACCACGTCGGCACCAACGCCGAGGATGCGAATCGACGCGCCCAGGAGGCCGGCGGCCTGGCGGTCGAAAGCGGCAAAGGCGTGACGACGGCCGCCACCCGCATCGGCCATGTAGCGGCCAGCGTCGAAAGCAATGCACAACAGATCCAGGCACTTGCCGACCAGGTCCAGAAGATCGGCAGCATCACCACCGTAATTCGGGAAGTGGCCGACCAGACCAACCTCCTTGCGCTGAACGCCGCCATCGAGGCGGCACGGGCAGGTGAGCAGGGCCGAGGCTTCGCGGTGGTCGCGGACGAAGTGCGCAAGCTGGCCGAACGCACGACGCAGTCGGTGCAGGAAATCAGCGCCGTCATCGGCAGCATTCAGAGCGGCGCAGACTCCGCCGTGAAGAGCATGCAGGAAAGCCGTACGATCGTGGCCGACGTGGTCACCATCGCCCGCGAAGCGAGTACCTCGATGGACAGTATCCGCGGCGCCACCGAAACCGTGCGCGACGCCGTCGCGGCGATTTCCGACGCGCTGCGGGAACAGCAAGGTGCCTCCACCGAACTCGCCCGCAACGTGGAATCCATCGCCCAGATGTCGGAGGAAAATACCGCTGCGGTAGGCACCGTGGCTGATACTGCGCACCGACTGGTATCGATTTCTGACACCTTGAAGGGCATGGTCGCCCGCTTTCGCCTGTAACCGGAACGCGCTGCCCACCCGATCATGAACCGTGCGGTCGAACGCATCCTGTCCACGCTGCGGCGTGCGCCAGGCCTGACGAAGGAAGAGATCGCCGAGCGCGCCTACGTGAGCCTCAACACGCTCTCCGGTGGCGGCTATCTCAAGACGATGCGCCGCGAGGGCCTGATCTTCATTTCCGGCTGGCAGCGCAATGGCGGCGGCGGCTTCACGACGCCGCTGTACAGTTTGGGCGCCGGCCCGGACTACCCCAAACCCGAGGTCGGCGAAGCCAATCGCGATGCACCCGGAATGACGCGTCTGCTGGAGGTCATCGAAAAGTACGGTCCCATCGACTACCGTCAGGCGGCCAAGCTTTCCGGCCTCTCGCTCAACACGGTGAAGAATTCCGACTACCTGGACGCCCTGCTGGTCCAGGGCAAGATCCACATCAGCGGCTGGCGCCGGGCACGCAACGGGCCAATGCGCGCCGTCTACAAAACCGGCGCGCGGGAACACGAACCGCGCCTGCTCCCCTACACGCCGGCCGAGAAGTCGCGCACCTGCCGCTGGCGCCAGGCCGTGGCCACCAACGCCGCCAGCTTCGCCGCGCAGTTCATGATCAAGTCCGGCTCGACCCGCTAGCCGGCAACGGCCGCAGCCTGCGGCTACAATCCTGTCTCCAGGCAAACCAAAAATCAGATTCAGGAGACAGCATGACCCAGGACGAACTCAAGCGGACGGTGGCCAAGGCCGCCGCCGATTACGTTGCGAACAATGTGCCGGCCGGCAGCATCGTCGGTGTCGGCACCGGCTCGACCGCGAACTTTTTCATCGACGAACTGGCGAAGATCAAGGACCGCATCGCCGCCACGGTCGCCAGTTCCGAAGCGACGAAGAAACGTCTGGAAGGCCATGGCATCAANNGGCGGCGGCGCGCTGACGCGCGAGAAGATCGTCGCCGCGGTGGCCGACAAGTTCGTCTGCGTTTGCGACCAGAGCAAGCTGGTCGGCACCATGGGCAAGTTTCCGCTGCCGGTGGAAGTCATTCCGATGGCGCGCGCCTATGTGACGCGCGAACTGACCATACTCGGCGGCCAGCCGAAGCTGCGCGCGGGCTTCGTCACCGACAACGGCAACCTGATCCTCGACGTCCATGGTCTGGCGATCGCCGATCCGGTCTGGCTGGAAACGAGCATCAACCAGATCGTCGGTGTGGTCACCAACGGACTGTTCGCACGACGCGGCGCCGATGTGTTGCTGCTGGCGACACCCGAGGGTGTCAAGACGATGACGCGCTGACCGGCGCGCCGGGCTGCAACAATTCCGTCACACTTCCAGTCTAGACTGGCAAGATATTCCGACAGGGAAGCACGGAACCATGATGAACGAGCACATCGCCAAGCAATTTGACGTCGACCTGAGCAACATTCGCACGCGGGTGTTGCAGCTCGGGGGCCTCGTCGAGAAGCAAGTCATCCAGGCCATGGCGGCGCTTGAGGACGGGGACCTTGCGCTGGCCGATCTGGTCATCGACCAGGACCATCTGGTTAACCGCCACGAGATCGAGTTGGACGAGGCCTGCACGCACATCATCGCCCGCCGCCAGCCAACCGCTTCGGACCTGCGCACCGTCATGATGGTCATCAAGACCATCACCGACCTGGAACGAATCGGCGACGAAGCCAAGAAGATCGCCAAGAAGTCGCGCACGCTGCATGCCACGGATACCCGGTTCGCGCCCAGGGTACCGCTCCAGCACGCCGCCGCGCTGGCGCTCGACATGTTGCGCAAGGCGCTCGATGCCTTCGCCCGCAGCGATGCCACGGTGGCGGCACAGATCGCTCGCCAGGATCAGGAAGTGGATGCCGAGTTCAAGGCCATCATGCGCCAGCTGATCACCTTCATGATGGAAGATCCGCGCACCATCACGCCGTCGCTTGACGTGCTGTTCATCGCCAAATCGATCGAACGCATTGGCGACCACGCCAAGAACCTCTCCGAATACGTCGTCTATATGGCCAAGGGCCGCGACGTGCGCCACATCGGCATCGAAGGCATCGAGCGGGAAACCAGCGACGGCTAACCGGCGGATCAGTGGCCGGTGATGCTGGCCGAGTCGCCCCGCCCTTCGGTGACATCGACGACGCGCTGACCGAACCACGGCGCGATCATTTGCGCCAGAGTCGTGTTCGGATGGGAATCGCCGGCGGAATACTTCGCCGGCAGGTAGAGCCCACCTTCGGTTTCCAGTTCGCGGAAGTCCCAGACGAAGATGTTGTCGCCCGGTTCGTCCCAAGTCTGTTTTACCCAGGTGGCGAATTCGCGTGCGCGCGTTGCCTGCTCCGGCGTCGTTTCCGCTTCGATCCGCGCCGACCCGGTCCAGACGATGAAGCGCGTATTCGGGAACTCATGCATCTTCGCCTTCAGCGCCGCGTACTGAAGCTTGTAGTTTTCGAGTGTCTTGGTGGCCGAACTGACGCTGGCGGAGCCCGTGTCTGCCTCGATATCGCTGACGGGGAAGCAGTGCTTCCAGACGATGACGTTGTACTGGGCCGTCAGCATTTCCAGTGTCGGCTCTTCCATGTAAGCCTGGCTGCCGGCGTGACTCACCCAGATGTTCCAGTAGTCGTAGGGATAGTTTTCCCAAGGATAGGGCGAGCCGGAGGGGAAAGCCCGTTCCGTAATCTGGTAGCGGGTTGAATGGGCTGCGTTGTAACTGGAGATCCAGCTATCGACGCCACCATCCCAGATGACACCGCCGGTGCTGTGATGCAGGAAGATGATCTTGGCATCCGCACCGACGTTCGCGCCGCTCGTGCTGGAGCCGCTGCTGGAACTGCTGCTCGTGCTGCTGCCGGAACTACTTCCCGAACTACTGCTGCCCGTGCTGCCGCTACTGCTGCTGGTAGCGCCACTACCGCTGCTGGCACTGCTGGTGCTACTGCTTCCTCCGCTGCCGCCCCCACACGCAAGCAGCAGAACCGACGACGCAGCCAGGAGTAACCCCGTCTTCGAGCGAAGCGCAGCCACGATAATCTCCCCATGATGTTGAACCGGGAACTGCTAATAACCGGACCATGATAGTGGGATTGTGATTCATTAGCACGACTGCCCGCGCTGTCGTCGGGTGGCGACGAAAAAGGGCCGCTGATGCGGCCCTCGGTGACGGCGAACGCCGATCAGGCCTTCGGCGGTACGTAACCGGAAACGGCGGCGGCGCCATCGCCGAAGAAGTGCTTTTCCACCTGCTCGGCCAGGTAGGCGCGCGCGCGCGGATCGGCGAGGCTCAGCCGATTCTCGTTAATCAGCATCGTCTGGTGGCGGATCCATTGCTGCCAGGCTTCCTTCGATACGTTCTCGAACAGGCGCTTGCCGAGTTCGCCGGGCATCGGCGCGAAGTCCATGCCTTCCGCTTCGCGACCGAGCTTGACGCAATTCACCATACGGGCCATGAGTGTTTTCTCCGGGTTTGCAATGGCGCAATTGTAGCGCCGCANNCCTTGACCAGCACCTTCGAGCGCCGTTGCAGGTTGTAAAGCTCGCGCTTGCCCGAAGGCAGGCTGTCCACGGTCGTCTCGACGAAGCCGCGTTCGATGAACCAGTGCGCCGTACGCGTCGTCAGCACGAACAGCTTCCTCAGCTTCATCTTCGCCGCCCGTTGCTCGATATGGTCGCGCAACTGGTCACCATAGCCGGCGCGCCGATATTCCGGCATCACCGCCAGACAGGCCAATTCCGCCGCCCGGGCTTCGCCCCGGGTTGCCGACATCGGATACAGCGCCGCGCAGCCCACCAGCACGCCGTCGAGGTCGACCACGGAGAAGCGGTCGATCTCCATCTCCAGCCGCTCGCGGCCGCGCCGCACCAGCGTGCCGTCCGCCTCCAGCGGCCCGATCAGCGCCAGGATGCCGCCGACATCCTCGTGCGTGGCGTTGCGCAGCGTCGCCAGCGCCGCGCTGGTGAGCACGGTGCCGATGCCCTCGCGCGTGAAGAATTCCATCAGCATCGCGCCGTCGGAACGGTAGTCGAGGAAATGCACCCGGCCGACTCCGGCCCGGCAGGCGCGCACCGCGCCCGGCAGCGCGCGGGCGACGTCCTCCGCCTGCGGTACCTTCTTGTTCAACAGCGCATGCGCCTCGTCGGCGGTCAGGGCGTCGATCAGGTTGCACTTCTTGTCAATGAGTCCCGGCGCCGCGCAGAGATAGATCAGCTTGTCGGCCTGCACCGCAGTCGCCACCGACTCGGCCACCTCTTCCCAGGCGAGGTTGAAAATTTCGCCCGTCGGCGAAGCACCGATCGGTGTGATCAGCACCACGTTCTCCTGCGCCAGGTCGCCCTGGATTTCCTCCGCCACCACCTTGCGCACCGCGCCGGTGTATTGGAAGTCGACACCATCGACCACGCCGAACGGTCGTGCCGTTATGAAATTGCCACCCGTCACGCGCAGGAATCCGCCCGCCAGCGGCGTGTTCGGCAGGCCCTGCGAAAGCATGGCCTCGATCTCGATGCGCGTCACGCCCATGGCGCGCTTGACGCATTCCAGCACCTCGGCGTCGGTCACCCGCAATCCGTTGTGGAACCGGGGCGTCAGCCCGCGCGCCTTCATCTCCGCGTCGATCTGTGGCCGTGCACCATGCACCAGCACCAGCCGGATGCCCATGGCATCGAGGAGCGCGATATCGTGGATCAGCGCCTGCGCGGCAGTCGATTCCAGTACCTCGCCACCAAAGGCGATGACAAAGGTCTTGCCGCGGAAGGCATGAATGTACGGCGCCGCCTGGCGCACCCAGGCAACCAGACGGCTATCGGTGGCAGGACTGACGAGGGCTTTCTGCGGCTCGGGCATGATCAAGACATCTTCGGAAAGTTGAACGGGGGAATCATAGCTTTTTTTCATGCAACCGCGTTCCGCACTGGCGTTTGCAGAACAATCTCATTGACCCTGCATGGCAGCCCAGAATATCCTGCGGCCATTCACGACTTGGACCGAAACTATTGAGCTCGAAACAAAATGGCTCACCCGCGCGCATAGTTTTCCAAACATCTTTCGCGGACAGACTCTCAATGTGCCTATCGGATGAGCGAAATGGGTTGCCTGCTTGTTGGGAGTGAAGTGTGAATACTGAGAAGATCGGAATACGCCCGACTCCGGAACCTCGCAACTATGTCTTTGGTGCCGCAGCCATATGGCAAATGGCTGTTGGTATCACGGCATTTTTTGCGGGTGCGTTTATCGATCTCGACGATTACACGAGCAAATCAAATGGAATTCGCCACACCATATCCAGTGCGCTATTCACGCCAACGTGGGCAATGTTCTTGGTTTCCACTCTGATACTTCTGCTCGTTTGCAAAGCATGGTGTGCGAGGAGTTCAGATGGAAAATTAGAACTCCCCGATAACAAGCCGCCCATCCGACTCGTCGTCCGTGTTCTAAGTGCGTTCTTTTCGGTTACGTTTGGTTGGCTTGTTGGTGCAGCCATTGCGACTTTGCTCGTATCGCACAGGCTGATAACCTGATTACTCAAGACGCATATCAACCAAACCTCGGGGAAGATCTCCGATTTGCCCAATAGTCAGCCATGGCGGTACGCCACGCAGCGGTTACGCCCAGTTCTCGAGCGCAACGCCCCCGGGAACGCGCTTGAAGGCTTGATCCCGCGTCACAAGAATGGCGTCGGCCTCTTTTGCGTGCGCCGCAATCATCATGTCCAGCGGCGACAGCGAAATTCCGGCCGCCTCGCAGGAAGCCCGTAAATCGCCATAGATCCTTGCGACCTGCGCGGTCCAGGGCAGCACATCCACCCGGATCAGGAATTCATGCACGCGCATGGCCAGACCCTGCGGATGGCCACGTTTGGCCACGCCGTAGCGCAATTCCGCCTCGGTGACGGCCGACACCATAACGCTCTCGACAGGAACGGCGGCAAGGCGCTCACGGACCGACGGAATATCGCCCTTGATGACATGGCTGGCGATGTTGGTGTCGAGCATGTAGACGCTCATTCCGAATTCCCCGCGAACGGATCGCGAGTTTGCGTGCCCTGGTTGCGATCGGCTTCATTCATGAAATCGGCGGGAACCTCGGTCGAGGCATCGAGCGCAAAAAAACCATCCCACGAATCCGGGCGACGGGACAACACTACATCGCCGGTCTCGGAGTCACGACGAATGAACACTTCGCTGCCCTCGAAGCGGAATTCCAGCGGCAACCGCACCGCCTGGCTGCGGCCGGTCATAAAGAGTTTGGCGGTGGCCGTCATGGCATCCTCCTGAGCGACTCGGTGATGGATACCACAGTATATGGCAAGAATTGATATCTATCAAGAGATATACCATCACCGCGAAAGTCAGTCGTCGCGGTACGCCGCCTGGCAATCGCGCCGCTACTTCTTTTTCTTCAGCGCCTCTTCCAGCCGCTCGCAGACGGTCTTCAGCACTTTGACGCGGGCGTGGTTCTTGTCGTTGGCCTCGATCAGGGTCCACGGCGCATTGCCGGTGCTGGTGCGGTCGACCATGTCGCAGATGGCGCGGTGGTAGGCGTCCCACTTCTTGCGGTTGCGCCAGTCCTCGTCGGTGATCTTGAAGCGCTTGAACTCGATTTTCTCGCGCTCCTTGAAGCGCTTGAGTTGCTCATCGCGGCTGATCTGGAGCCAGAACTTCATGACGATGGCGCCGGACTTGGCGAGTTCGTGCTCGAAGTCGTTGATCTCGGTGTAGGCGCGTAACCAATCCGCTTCCGAGCAGAAGCCCTCGACACGCTCGACGAGCACGCGGCCGTACCAGGAGCGATCGAAGATGGCGACGCGGCCGGTGCGCGGAATGTGGCGCCAGAAGCGCCAGAGATACGGCTGGGCGCGCTCTTCCTCGGTCGGCGCGGCGATCGGCACGATCTGGTACTGGCGCGCGTCCATCGAGGCGCCGATGCGGCGGATGCTGCCGCCCTTGCCGGCGGCGTCGGAACCTTCGAAGACGCAGACCAGCGAGCGTTCCTTGAAGCGCGGATGGCGGACCAACTCCGAGAGCTTGCCCTGCCACTTCGCCAACTCGGTCTCGTAGGCCTTCTTGGTCAGCGTTTGCGAAAGATCGAGTTCGGACAGGATGTCGCGGCCATCGATGTTGGGCGGCACGGGCGGCGCCACGGGCGTCACGTCCTTGACCTTGTCGGCGAGCTTCTTCTTCAGCGAATCGAGGATGATCTTGCCGACAGTCAGTGAACGATAGCGGTCGTCGGCGCCTTCGACGATGATCCACGGCGCCCACGGCGTATTGGTCATGCGCAGGACGTGGCCGGCGACATCCTGCAACTTGTCGTAGGTCTTGAGGCGATCCCAGTTCCACTTGGTGACGCGCCACGCGGTCTTCGGATTCTTCTCCAGTTCCTTGAGGCGCTTCCTCTGTCCATCCTTGGTCAGGTGGAACCAGAACTTGAGCACCAGCGCGCCCTCGTTCACCAGCATGGCCTCGAAGCGGTTGATCTGGTCGATGCGCTGGTCGAGCGCGAACTTGGTCATCGTCTCCTCTATCGAATCGTGGATCGGGTCGGAATACCACGAGCCGGCGAAGATGCCGATGCGGCCTTTGGGCGGCAACGCGCGCCAGTAGCGCCACATGGCCGGACGCTGGCGCTCTTCGTCGCTGGGCGTGGAGAAGGCCAGCGTCGAGATGAAGCGCGGATCCATCCACTCGTAGAGCACGTTGATGGTCTCGCCCTTGCCGGCGCCGTCCTGGCCGCTGATGAGCACCACCACGGGAATCTTCCCCTGCATCTTGAGGTCGTACTGCGCATCGAGCAGCGCGGCGCGCAATTCCGGCACCGCCTTGCGGTAGGTTTCTTTGTCCAGCTTGTGGCCCAGTTCCGCCGATTCGAACATTGCAGACTCTCCCTAGAAATCACCCCACAGCGCCATCATCGCCGCCAGCGCCGCGATGCCAGCCGTTTCCGTCCGTAACACGCGCGGCCCGAGACTGACCGCCTGAAAACCCGCCGAAGCGGCTGCCGCCAACTCACCTTCTTCGAAACCACCTTCGGGGCCGATCAGCATCGTCACCGGCCCGGTTGGCCTCGGCAATTCAGCAAGACGTTGTTCCGCCGCCGGCGCCAGAATCAGGCGCATGCCATTGTCACCCGGCGTTTCGCCCAGGAATTGAGGCAGATCAACCAGCAGAGACACGGCCGGCACGCGATTGCGCCGGCATTGCTCGCACGCGGCGATGGCCACTGACTGCCAGTGCGCGACGCGCCGCTCCATGCGTTCGCCCGAGAGGCGGATGACCGAGCGGCGACAGGCTACTGGCCGAACGGCGGCGACGCCGAGTTCGACGCTCTTCTGAATGATCCAGTCCATCTTGTCGGCCGCAGGCAGGCCTTGCACCAGCGTGATGGCCAGCGGCGGCTCGCGATCCGTGTCATCGAAGGATTCGAGGGCAACCGCCACGCCCTTGCCGACACGATGCAGGCGACCGATCCATTCGCCGCCGCGACCGTCGAACAGCGTGACCTCGTCGCCGTCGTTCATGCGCAGCACTTTGATCGCGTGGTGGGCAGCTTCGGGCGGCAGATCGACATGGGCGCCCGGCGCCAGCGGAAACGGACAATGGAAGCGCGGTATCATCGGGCGATTATTCCACAAGACCACGAGGACACACACATGGCCAGCACCCCGACCCCCGGTTGCGAATTCGGCTGGCAGGCGCACGATTTTGATCTTCCCGGCGTAGACGGCAAGCGCCAGACGCTCGCTTCGGCGCGCGGCCCCAAGGGCCTGCTCGTCATGTTCATCTGCAACCACTGTCCGTACGTGAAGGCAGTGCTCGACCGCATCGTGCGCGATGCGCTGGCACTGAAAGCGCTGGGCATCGGCAGCATCGCCATCATGAGCAACGACCCGGCCGACTACCCGGAAGATTCCTGGGACCACATGGTACAAGTGGCGAAGACGATGAACTTCCCCTTCCCGTATGTGATCGACGAAACGCAGGAAATCGCCCAGGCCTACGACGCCGTGTGTACGCCCGACTTCTTCGGCTTCAACTCCGCGCTCAAGCTGCAATATCGCGGCCGCCTGGATGAGTCGCGCAAGGAAACCGCGCCTGAAGACGTACGCCGCGATTTGTTCGAGGCGATGAGGCAGGTCGCGCTCACCGGCAAGGGACCGAAGGAACAGGTTCCTTCGATCGGCTGCTCGATCAAGTGGCGGGAATGACGGCGGCGCACCTCGGCACGGCGTACCACCACGACTGACTTTTGGAGAACCGTCGAATTCGCTTTCACGCCGCCAGATCGGCCAGCCAATTGGCCGCCTTGACAACCTCGATGCGGCCCCGCTGTTCTTCCTGGCGCAGTTCGCGAACGATCTGGACGACCCGAGCCTGTGGCATGGCGTCGGCGAGCCCGACCAGAAAGCGCGAGACCGTCGGATCGCTGTACTTGCATTCGCCGACGAAGATCGGCTGGCCATCCTCGCAGACGGCAAAATCCGCCTCGCGCCCTTCCTTGTCGCGAATATAGCGAAGCTCGACGTTCCTGCCGATGGCATCCTGTAAAAAATGGACGTGGCGCAGCAACATGGCGGCGCAAGCGTTCTCGAAACGCGCGCCGATATCGCCGTTCACGAGGCCGGTATCGAAGAAATAGACCTTGGGCTCCTTGAGAATGGCCCGGGCGATATTGTGATGAAATGGCCGCACGGCGAACACCACGTAGAGCGCTTCCAGGATTTCCAGATAGCGGCTCAGCGTCTTCGGCGCCACCTGTAGATCGCGAGCGAGCGAGGCAAGCGATACCGGCGAACCGACGCGCTGCCGCAGCATGTCGACGAACAGGCGTAGCGCGCGGATTTCGTGGACACGCGATATTTCCTGAACATCCTCGCGCACGAGATCGTCAAGGTATTGCCGGCGCCAACGGTCCACGTCCTGCGGATCTGCCGCCAACAGCGGCTCGGGAAAACCGCCTCGTTCCAGCAATCGATCGAGTGCGTCCTCGGCCGGCGTGCCTTCGGACTCGCGCAGTTCGCGCACCGATACAGGATGCAGACGCAGAGTGTAGTAACGACCCGCAAGCGATTCGCCACCCTGGCGAAACGTGTCCATCCGCGCACTGCCGGTCACCAGCATGGCCTGATCGGGGGCGCGCCCGTCCCAGGCTCCCTTGAGAAAGGCCTTCCAGTCCTTCATCTTGTGAATCTCGTCCAGGACCAGCAGCCCGGAGCGCGTGCTCCAGCTCTGGGCGGCGATGATCCGGCGGTCGTCGGCAACGTCCCAGTTGAGGTACTGAGGACGTTGAAAGCCCGCCATCAGCTGCCGCGCCAGCGTTGTCTTTCCCACTTGTCGAGGGCCAACCAGGAAGACCAGCTTCTTGCCAAGATCGGCACGGACTTGGCTGGCGAGATATCGCTTCATCCGACTATTTTTACCATTGATGCCATAAAGTCAAGACTTTTAGGGCTAAATGGTAACTATTTTGCCAGGATCTTCGGCACCCGATACCCGAGATGTCGCAGCAGCGGCACATGCCGGACGAAGCGGAACAGGCTGTGCTCGTCCATCCACAGGGCGTAAGCGACGTAATCCGGATCGCGCGACAAATGCCGCTCTTCGGTCTTGGCGCGCATCAGGTAAACCAGATTGAGCCCGACCAGCAGCAGGCAGTGGCGCAGCGTCTCGTCAACCGTGCCCTGCGCCATGAACGGAATGGAGAGCATCCACCATGACAAATTCTTCGTCACGTAGGCGGGATGCTTGGTCCATCGATAAGGTCCGTTGGTGATGATGCCGCGATGGGTGAGATTCGAGAAGCGCGCACCGAAGATCACCGTCGCCCAGACATAGATCGCCGTCAGGACCAGAATCGCACTGCCCCAGATGCCGTACAGCACGGGCATATTCCAGAGCCAGGCACCCCACTGAAAACCGGTGCCGTACGATAGATACATCTTCCCGATCAGCGACCAGAACGGCTCGTAGCACACCAGCGCCACCGCCCAGCCAAGCATGGTCGGCTCGGCGGAACGGAAATGGGTGTCGGCAATGCGCAGCGACATGAGGTAGCCCATCGAAACCAGGCCGACATCGATGAAGTAGAGTTGGTCGTAGAGAAAGTCGAACCAGTTCTTGAATGCCGTCAACTGGGCGAAGTCGTAGGCAAGAAATCGGTCGAGGTCGCTGCACATGTAGATGAACATCAGCGGCAGAAAGAAGCCTTTGATCAGCCAGCCGAGCAAGTGCTGGCCCACGACCCGGGGATCGAGCGCCGCCCACCGCAAGGTGACCAGATGACCCATGTGCCAATAGCCATCGTGGGGCGTGCGCATCCGGCGGTCGACGAAAAACAAATAGGGCAACGCCAGCGCCAGCCACGGTGGCAGGATGAAGCGCAACATCGCGTAGTAGCGGTCGTAGAACGAGCCGTGATANNCCGGCAAATTTGTGTATCGCGCGTTGCCACGATGGATCGTCGTAGGCGAAGTCGATGCCGGTGGACTGGCGCAGATACACCTTCTGCCAGAGCGCATCGACGAGGAAGATGGCCCCCGCGCTGAGGCCCATGACGAACAGTGCGGAATGAACGACCTGATCGCCGAAGGGTCGATAGATGCGCAGAACAACGACGGCGAAAAGGAACGCTATCAGTCCCGCAACGGCGGTCGCGGGGTGGGTGGCGGACTTTGGGCAAACGCTGTTCATCGACTCGTCAACGCCGGGTCTTTGGCGGCGAGACCGGCACGATGGGCGCCTGTTCGATCACCAGGCGCGGCCCCTCGGTGCGCACGAAATCGAGAAAGGCGACGGTCATGGGCAGCAACTGCTTGTCGGCGCGATGGACGACGTACCACTGACGCATGACCGGCGTGCCCGTCACCGGCAGGCGCACGAGCCGACCGGCCGCCATCTCCAGACCGATGGTGTGTTCAGAGATGAACGAAAGTCCCATGCCCGCCATGACTGCTTGCTTGATGGTCTCGTTGCTGCCCATCTCGTTGGTGTTGGTCAGCGTCAGGCCGTGGCCGGCGAAAAAGCGCTCCATGGCCCCGCGCGTGCCCGAACCCGGTTCGCGGATCAGGAAAGGCTCGTTGGCGATATCGGCCGGATCGATGCGCTTGCGCCCCGCCAGCGGATGATCGGCTGGCGCGATGATCAAGTGAGGATGATCGGCGAAGACGGCGGAAAACGTGTCAACCTCTTTGGGCGGCGTGCCCATGATGGCGAGGTCGATCTGGTTGTCGGCAAGCTGGTTCACCAGCGTCT
>PMIH01000293.1 GCA_003158255.1 Rhodocyclaceae bacterium | reverse complement strand
GATCGCTGGCAGGAAATCGCCACCATCGGCAACGAGCACCCGCCGATGACGCTGCGCGTCAATACGCGGCGTACCACCATGACTGACTTTCAGGACGAACTGGCGAACGCGGGCTGCGTTGGCCGCATGCTCGACGACGTCGCGATCCAGCTTGAAAAGCCGATGCCGGTCGAGCGCTTGCCGGGTTTCGCCGAAGGGCGGGTGTCGGTGCAAGATCGGGGCGCGCAGTGCGCAGCGGCGCTGCTCGATGCACGCCCCGGCATGCGCGTGCTCGACGCCTGCGCCGCGCCGGGCGGCAAGACGGCGCACCTGCTGGAGCGAACGGACCTGGCGCTGACGGCGCTCGACGCCGATGCCGTACGTGCCGCCCGTATCGGCGAAAACCTGCGTCGGCTGGGGCTGGCGGCGCAAGTGAAGGTGGCCGATTGTCGCGATCTGGCGGCTTGGTGGGACGGCTTGCCGTTCGACCGCATCCTGGCCGATGTGCCCTGCTCGGCCACCGGCGTGGCGCGCCGTCACCCGGACATCAAGTGGTTGCGCCGACGCGAGGACGTCGCCAGTTTTGCCGCGACGCAGGCAGAAATCGTCGATGCCTTGTGGCAGACGCTCGCGCCGGGTGGCAAAATGCTCTATGCAACCTGTTCGTTGTTCGCCGAGGAGAACGGCATGCAGGTTGCGGCTTTCGTCGACCGCCACCAGGACGCGCAACGGTTGCCGACCCATGGCGATAACAACGAGTGGCAACTGATCCCCGATGCCGACCAGGATGGTTTTTATTACGCACTCATTGCGAAGCGCTAGCCTGACGCTGCTGCTGGCGTTGCTGCTGACGTTCACCGCGATGAGCGCCCGCGCCGGCAGCATTGAGCCGGTGCAGGGGCAATTGACGCCAGGCGAGGATGGCTACGCGCTGTCGGCGGAGTTCGCCATCGATCTCGGCGCGCGGCTGGAAGAAGCCGTGGCGCGGGGCGTGCCACTCAACTTCATCCTTGAATTCACGCTTGAGCGCAAGCGCTGGTACTGGGTCGACGAACATATCGCCAGTCGCATCATCGACTATCGTCTTTCGTACAACGCACTGACGCAACAGTACCGACTATCGGTCGGCGGCCTGCACAGCGGCTTTGCCACCCTGCCGGAGGCGTTGCACGTGCTGGGCCGGGTCGCCGGGCTGGTGGTTGCCGACAAGTCGGCCATCACGTTGGGCAACAGCTACGTCGTTGCACTGCGCCTGTCGCTGGACAAGAGCCAGTTGCCCAAGCCACTGCAACTCGATGCACTGGGCAGCAAGGACTGGCAGGTGGAGGCGAAGACGCTGCGCTGGCAATTTGCGCCGGGGGCGATGGGCCGATGAATATTGCCCTGCCCATCGTCGCCGCGCTCGGCGCGATCCTGATTTTCCTGCTGGCGACAGCCAGCGCCGACAGCCAGCTTTTCACCAGCCACTATCCGCTGCTGCTCGGTATCAATGCCGTTGCCGCCGTTGCGCTGCTGGCGCCGATCATTGTCCAGTTACGGCGCTTGAAGCGGGAGTATCGCCAGCGCGTCTTCGGTTCGCGCCTGAAGTACCGCCTCGTGGTGATGTTGGTGGCGATGGCGGTGGTACCCGGCGCATTGATCTATGGCGTATCGATGCTGTTTGCCGTCAAGAGCATCGATTCCTGGTTCGACGTCCGGGTGGACAGTGCGCTCGAAGGCGGCCTCAACCTTGGCCGCAACGTGCTCGGTTCGCTGGAAGCGGAACTGCTCGAAAAGGGCCGCGAAATGGCGTTCCGGCTCTCGGACACGCCGTCGCCAGGGCCGCGGGTGCTCAATCGGTTGCGCGAACAGGCGGGCGTGCAGTCGGCGACGCTGCTGAATGTATCCGGTGGCGTGCTGGCCAACAGCAGCGGCGAACTCGACAACCTCCTGCCACCCGTGCCGTCGCCCGCGCAATTGCGCCAGGCGCGGGCGACGCGCGGCGTTTCCGCCGTCGAGGGCGACGCGGGCAGTGGCCTCACATTGCGCGTGCTGGTGCCGGTGAGCAATTTCGACCTTGGCGCCGCGCCGCGCGTCCTGCAACTCTTGCAGCCGGTGCCGCCGGCCGTCGCAACCAGCGCTGAAGCGGTTGCGGCCGCCTACCGCGATTACCAGGGCCTGCAACTGGCTCGGACCGGGCTCAAGCGCATTTATACCCTGACGCTTACCTTCACGCTGCTGGTAGCGTTGTTTGCCGCAGTGGCCCTGGCCTTCTTCCTCGCCGAACGGCTGGCACGGCCGCTGCTGATTCTCGCCGAGGGCACGCAGGCAGTGGCAGCGGGCGACTTCACGCCGCGGATCGCATGGAAGTCGCACGACGAACTCGGCGTGCTTACGCGCTCGTTCAGCGATATGACGCGCCAGCTCGACGACGCGCGCAGCGAGGCTGGGCGGCACCAGGCCTACCTGGAGAGCGTGCTGGCCAACCTTTCAGCCGGCGTGCTGGCTTTCGACGCCGAATTCCGCTTGCAGGCAGCCAACCGGGGCGCCGGCACCATTCTCAAGGACGACATGGCAACCCTGGGCAACGAGCCACTCGACGAGTGGCCACGCCACCGGGCGTTGGCGGCGGCGGTCAGCGAAGCATTCCGCAAGCAAGGGTCGGAATGGCAGCGCCAGTTCGAGTTTGAAGGTCCGGGCGGCGTCCCGCAAACACTGCTCCTGCGCGGCTCCACCCTGCCCGAGGCGGGCGGTGGCGGTTACGTAGTGGTGTTCGACGACATCAGCCAG
>PMIH01000060.1 GCA_003158255.1 Rhodocyclaceae bacterium | reverse complement strand
CGCGCCCTCGACACGCTGAATCGGGAGCGGCCGCTCTATCGCGTCAATAGCCAGGGCGAGCGCGAGTACATGGATGACGGGCAACGCCAGGCCAGCCGCGATGCGGCCAACGAGCGCGTTGCCACTTATTGCCGGAATTGAATTTTGCACTGATCCAACGGACCAAAGGAACCCGCCATGCGTAATGCATTATTTATCGCCGCCCTCGGTTGCACGCTCTCGTTAGGCGCTCAGGCCGCGGGCTTTGAGCTGGAAAGTCCGGACGTGAACGCCCGCAAGCCGATCACCGAGAAGTACGTCTTCAATGGCTTCGGCTGCACGGGTGAGAATGTATCGCCGGCCGTGGTCTGGATGAGCCCGCCCAAGAATGCCAAGAGCTTCGCCCTGACCGTGCATGACCCCGATGCCCCCACCGGCGGCAGCGGCTGGTGGCACTGGCTGGTGATCAACATTCCGGCCGACACCGTCGGACTTCAGCAAGGCGCTGGCGACCCGACAGCCAGGAAGATGCCGAAGGCCGCACTCCAGACCCGCACCGATTTTGGCACTGCCGGCTGGGGCGGCCCTTGCCCGCCAGCGGGCGACAAGCCGCACCGCTACGTGTTCACGATCTATGCCCTCGGCGTCGAAAAACTCGAGGTCCCCGCGGATGCGGGCGGCGCGCTGGTTGGCTACATGATCAACGCCAATGCGATCGACAGGGCCAGCTTCACGGCGCACTACGGCCGCAAGAAATAAGCGCCTGCGACGACGGGCTGCCTAAGCGGCAGCCCAGTACCTGTCGACGTTCTCGATGCCCCACTTCGCCGCGTCTTCGCGGCCGACGATCCTGTCGGCGATACCAGAGCGGGCAAGATCGACCATCTCCGGTTTGATATAGACCTGCGATCTGGTCGAAAAAAAGACCTTGACCTGCGGTGTGAGTAGGGACTTGTCAGCCTGTTCGACGACAACACCAAGCCGGCCGGATTCGAGCCGGACCAGCGAACCGATCGGGTAGATGCCGACGCTCCGCACGAAGGCCTGGAACACGCGCTCGTCAAAATGGCCCTGAGTCCACTCGGCCATTTTGCGGATCGATTCGGCTGGATCCCAGCCCGACTTGTACGGCCGATTGGAGGTAATCGCGTCATAGACGTCGCAAACGGCGCCCATCCTCGCGAACACGGTAATCTGCGCTGTAGGCAACCGATCCGGGTAACCGGTACTGTCGATCTTCTCATGGTGATGCAGGCAGACATCGAGCGGAATGTCGCCAACCGCCCGAGCTTCGGCCAACATTCGGTGGCCTTCGACCGGATGCTGCCGCATGATGGCGAACTCCGCATCGGTGAGCTTGCCCGCCTTGTTGAGAATCTCGTTCGGCGTCATGGCCTTGCCCAGATCGTGTAGCAGACCCGCCATGCCGACTTCGCGCGTTTCACTGTCGCCGAGACCGAGTTGGCGCGACAACGCCACCATCAGTGCGCAAACGGCCACGGAGTGCATGTAAGTGTAGTCGTCGGCATCCTTCAGGCGCGCCAGACTGATCAGTGCGCCCGGGTTGCGCAGGACGGATGATGAAATCTCGTCCACCATCTCGCCCGCCGCCTCGGCATTGATCGCCTTGCCCATGCGAGCTTCCTGGAACATGGAAACCACCGCCTCGCGCGCTCGGGCGCAAACTCTCGCGGCGCGCTTCACCTCTTCGGCCATCGATACCTGCTTTGGATCCTCAACGTTTGCGGCCGCCGCGTTCAGCGCCTCGGTCACCGCCTCTTCGGACTGTTCGAGCGACCGGGCGGGCGCGCTCGTTACGGTATCCACGCCTTTGTCCACGTCGATCCATAGTTCGCGGATACCGCTATCGGCAATACGCCGGATATCCTCGGGGTCGTCAAGGATGAAGTTCGTGCGCCAAAAAGGGTGCTCCATCCACGAGCCACAAAACTCATGGATATGCATCTCGAGACGCAGGTCTTCGACGTGGATTTTCTTCAGCATGACGGGGCGCTCCGTCGGCGCAATACAGCCCTCATGCTAAACTCGGCCGCCTTTTTGGCAGGCACCACAATCCCCGCGCACAATGGATCCAATTCCTGTTCTCCAAGCCCTGATACTCGGCATTGTCGAGGGATTGACGGAGTTTTTGCCCGTCTCCAGCACCGGCCATTTGATCCTGGCCGGCGATCTGCTGCATTTTAACGACGAACGCGGGAAGCTGTTTGAAATCGTCATTCAGTCCGGCGCCATCCTGGCCGTTTGCTGGGAATACCGAGCCAAGATCGCCAGTGTGCTGGGCGGATTGACTCACGACGCCCTGGCGCAACGACTGGTCCGCAACCTGGCCATCGCCTTCATGCCGCTGGCGATCCTCGGTCTGCTGTTCAAGAAATCGATCGAGGCACACCTTTTCAAGCCGCTGCCGGTGGCGATGGCTTTCATCGTCGGCGCGCTGGTTATTCTTTGGGCCGAAAAGCGCGAGCACCGCATCCGGGTCAACAGCGTCGACGAACTCACGGCACTCGATGCACTGAAGCTCGGTATCGCCCAGGCTTTCGCGCTGATTCCAGGGACGTCGCGTTCCGGCGCCACCATCATTGGCGGCCTGCTGTTCGGCCTCTCGCGCAAGGCGGCGACGGAGTTCTCGTTCTTCCTCGCCATTCCGACGCTGCTCGCGGCCACAGCGTACTTACTGTTCAAGGAACGCGCTTTGCTCAGCGCCGACGACCTCGGCATGTGGGCGGTCGGTTTCGTCGCTGCGTTCGTGTCCGCTTTCTTCTGCGTGCGCTGGCTGCTGCGGTTCATTTCGACCCACGACTTCACGATCTTCGCCTGGTACCGTATCGTTTTCGGCATCGTCGTCATCGCGACCTGGCAGTTCGGCCTGGTTGACTGGACTAGCGCCTGACATGAACGTCCTGTTTGAAGAAGACGGTGCCTTCAAGGCAGGCGCGGTGCTTGCCGACAACAACACCTCGTTGCAAGTGGAGCTTCCCTCCGGCAAGCGCTCCAAGGTGAAAGCCACCAACGTACTGCTGCGCTTCCCGGCACCTGGGCCGGGCGAACTCCTTGAACACGCGGACCGCGATGCCGCAGAGATCGACATCGATTTCCTGTGGGAAGCCTGCCCCGACAGCGAATTCGGCTTCGAGGAATTCGCCGCCGACTACGCCGGACACAAGCCAAGCCCGACTGAAGCCACGGCGCTGCTCCTGCGCCTGCATTCGGCGCCGATGTACTTTCATCGCAAAGGCCGTGGCCGCTTCCGCAAGGCGCCGCCCGACATTCTTCAGGCCGCGCTCGCTGGCCAGGAAAAGAAACGGCAGCTGGCGCTGGCCATCGAACGCATGGTTGCGGAACTGAAGGCCGATGCGTTGCCGGCCGAATTCGTCGCTGTCCTGCCGCAGCTTCTCTACAAACCCGACCGCAACCGGCCCGAGACCAAGGCACTGGAGGCTGCCTGCGCCGAGACCGGCTTGTCCACGCCCCGCCTGCTGCAACGCTGCGGCGCACTGGCGGACACGCACGAGTACCACCTCGGCCGCTTCCTGTTCGAGCATTTCCCGCACGGCACCGAGTATCCGCCTTGCGCCGTTCCTGCCGATCGACCCGAGCTACCTGTTGCAAACGTGCGCGCCTTCTCGATCGACGACGCCCACACCACGGAAATAGACGACGCCTTCTCGGTCACGCCGCTGGCCGATGGCGGCATGCGCGTCGGCATCCACATCGCGGCGCCGGGCCTGGGCATTGCACTGGATTCCGACCTCGGCCGCGTCGCCCGCGACCGGCTATCCACGGTTTACATGCCCGGCCGCAAGATCACCATGCTGCCTGATGCCGTGGTGGAGCGCTTTACCCTCGCCGAGGGCAAGACAGTAGCTGCCGTCTCGCTCTACCTCGACGTCGCGGCGGACCTTTCGCTGCGCGGACACGAGACGCGGCTGGAGTGCGTGCCGGTGGTGGCCAACCTGCGCCACCACGACATCGAACCGCTGTTCAATGAGCAGACCCTGGCCGACGGCCTGACCGACTTCTCCTTCGGAACGGAGCTGAAGCGGCTGTGGGAATTGGCAACGGTCCTCGAGGCAGGACGCGGCCAGTCGGCCAATGCACCCCAGCGCAAGGATTACAACTTCGTCGTGGACTGGCAGGCAACCACGGCCGATGGCCCCGGCCGGGTCGCCATCGACGAGCGACCGCGCGGTTCGCCGCTCGACAAGCTGGTCGCCGAGCTGATGATCGTCGCCAACGCCACCTGGGGCGCGTTGCTGCGCGATGCCGGTGTTGCGGCACTCTACCGGGCGCAGACGGTCGGCAAGGTGCGCATGACTACGGCAGCGGCGGCGCACGAAGGCTTGGGCGTCGATTGTTATGCCTGGTCGTCGTCACCGCTGCGCCGCTTTATCGACCTCGTCAATCAATGGCAACTCATCGCCCACCTGCGGGGAGAGGCGCCGCCGTTCACGGCCAAGTCGGCCGAATTTCTCGGCATCCTGCGCGACTTCGAGCTGACCTACGCGGCCTACGCCGATTTCCAGCGCGGCATGGAGCGCTACTGGTGCCTACGCTGGCTAAGGCAGGAGGCGGAATCGACTGCAACGGCGCGCGTGCTGCGGGAAAGCCTGGTCCGCCTTGAAGACCTGCCCCTGGTATTGCGCGTGCCTTCGCTGCCGGCGCTGGATCGCGGCGTGCGCGTGCGCCTGAACATCGAAGAAATCGACCTGCTCGACGCTGAATGCCGCGCTCGATACGTCGAACAGTTGGCCGTTGAGACCTCTGATGAGGGATTCAGCGAGGATGACGCCGCAGAGTAAAATCCTGCGCCATGTCCGCCCCGGCCATGCCTTCCTCATTCGCTGACGCAGACCCGCAGCGCCGCAGCTTCTCCCTCGCCCTGGGAGTGTCGCTGGCGCTGCATGCGATCGTCCTCTCGATCCACTTCAAGCTGCCCGAGGCCATCAACAAGGCAACTGAACACGCGCTGGATGTGATTCTGGTCAACAGCCGAAGCGCGAACCGGCCCGACCATGTGCAGGCAAAGGCGCAAGTCAATCTGGATGGCGGCGGCAACACCGATGAAGACCGACGCGCCAAGACGCCGCTGCCGGTGGCCCCGACGATAAAGGAAGGCAGCGACCTGATCGAGGCGCACAAGCGCGTAACCGACCTGGAAGCACAGCAGCAGCAGATGCTGACCCAGATTCAGGGCCGCAGGGCAGTGGTGACGGAAGCTCGTCGCAACGACAACGCGCCGCCCGGACCACCCACCGCCTCCGGCCTCGATCTGGCCACGGCGGCTCTGAACCTGGCTCGCCTGGAAGGCCAGATCGCCCGCAATGTCGAGGACTACAACAAACGGCCGCGCAAGAAATTCATCGGCGCGCGGGTCGAGGAGTATCGCTTCGCGCAATACGTGGAAGACTGGCGCCAGAAAGTCGAGCGCATCGGCAACCTCAACTATCCGGATGCGGCCAAGGGACGGCTGTACGGCAGCCTGGTCCTGACGGTGGTCATCAAGAACGACGGCAGCCTCGACAAAGTCGAAATCAACCGGTCCTCGGGGCAAAAGGTTCTCGATAACGCTGCGCGCCGCATCGTCGAAATGGCTGCGCCGTACTCACCGTTCCCGGACTCGATTCGCCGCGACACGGACGTGGTCGAAGTCACCCGCACTTGGTCGTTCACCACGTCCGACCGGCTGCAAGCGGAATAACGTCATGCCTGACCGCTATGCGGTGATTGGCCACCCGATCGCCCACTCGAAATCGCCGCGCATCCACGCGCTGTTTGCGGCGCAGACCGGCCAGGACATGCGCTACGAGGCGCTGCTGGCGCCGCTCGACGGTTTCGTGGCGACGGTGCATGAATTCATCGCCGCCGGCGGTCGCGGTGCCAATGTCACGGTGCCCTTCAAGGAAGAAGCCTTTCGCCTGGCGACCCGCCTGTCCGAGCGGGCCCGCGCTGCCGGGGCGGTCAATACGCTGACCTTCGCCGGTACCGAAATTCTCGGCGACAACACTGATGGCGCCGGCCTGGTGCGCGATCTCAAACGCAATCTCGGCGTCGGCATCGCCGGCAAGCGCGTATTGCTGCTGGGTGCCGGCGGCGCTGCGCGCGGCGTCGTCATGCCGCTGTTGGCCGAGCAGCCAGGGCAACTCGTCATCGCCAATCGAACCGTGGGCAAGGCGTTGGCGTTGGCAAGCACGTTTCCCACCTGCACCGGCTGCGGCCTCGATGAACTCGACAGCCGTGTTTTCGATTTGGTGATCAACGCCACCTCGGCGGGGCTCACTGGCGGCGTACCACCACGACTGACTTTCACCTTCGCCCCCGACGCATTTGTCTACGACATGGTTTATGGCCGTGAGACGGACTTTCTGCGGCAGGCGCTCGCCGCCGGTGCTGTCGTCGCCGATGGCCTGGGCATGCTGGTCGAACAGGCCGCCGAAGCGTTCCTGGTCTGGCGTGGCGTTCTGCCTGAAACGGCGCCGGTTCTGACGGAATTGCGAGCGGCATGAGGCCGGCACCGAAGTGGCTCAGCCGAGGATTGCTGGGCCTCGTCACCCTGCTCTTTCTCTGGCAGGGCTGGTATCTGGGCTGGGTGGTCTGGTGGAAGCACTTCGACCCGGACATGACCGCCTTCATGCGCATGCGCCTCGGCGAATTGCAGGAGAAACGCCCTGAAGCGGAACTGCGCCACCAGTGGATTCCCTACGAGCGGATATCGGACCGCCTGAAGCGCGCCGTCGTGGCCGCCGAGGACGACAAGTTCATCGACCACGAGGGTTTCGACTGGGAAGGCATGCAGAAGGCGCTGGAGAAGAATCAGCGGAAGGGCAAGGTCGTCGCCGGCGGCTCGACCATTTCACAGCAGCTGGCGAAGAACCTGTTCCTCTCCGGCGCCAAGACGCCCTGGCGCAAGGCACAGGAAGCCATTATCACGGTCTGGCTGGAACTGCTCTGGGACAAGCGCCGGATCCTGGAGGTCTACCTCAACTCGGTGGAGTGGGGCCAGGGAATATTCGGCGCCGAGGCGGCGGCCCACCGCTACTACAACACCAGCGCCGCCAACCTGACGACCGAACAGGCAGCGCGCCTGGCCGTGATGCTGCCGGCACCGCGCCGCTACGAGCGCAACCCCTATTCCCCGTTCATGAACGGACGGACGCAGTCGATCCTGGCCAGAATGCCCTACTCGGAAATACCTTAGGCAAACCTTACGGCGTAGAATCGCGCCGCCCAGACAGCCGCTACCATGATGGAAACCACGCCCGTCCGTGCCCGCGCAGAAAACCAGTTCGAGCTGCATCTCGGCGAGGTGCAGCTTCTGCTCGCCCGCCACCGGCGCGTCGAGGATATCGTCCATCGGCAGGAAATGCCGAAACACGACCTGGTCGAGAATCTTGTCCACAAGCAGCATCTGGTCGAACTGCAGAACCTGTTGCGGCGACTGACGGCAACGGAAATCGCCCGCTTGCTGGAGGCTCTGGCGGAAGAGGATCGCATCACCGCCTGGCATCAAGTCGAAGAACGCCGCTGCGACCTGATTCTGGAGTATGTATCCGACACCGTGCGCGAGGAACTGGTGGGCGCCCGCCCGGCGCCAAGCGCCCGCAACATGCTGAACGCCTTCGAGCTGCGCAATGGCCGCCTCAGCCAGGTGCAGGTCGACAGCCGCGACGATCTGGCCAACATCAAGCCGATCTGGGTCGACCTGGTCGCACCGACGCCATCCGTACGCGCCTGGGTCGGCGAGTTCTTCAGTCTTTACCTGCCGGACCCGGACGATCTGACCGACCTCGAGACGAGCGCCCGATTCTTTATCGACGACAACGGCGAAGTCCACCTGCATTCGGACTTCCTGCTCGACGCCGAGGACGGGTCGCGCAACGTCGCCGTCGCTTTCATCCTGCATCAGGACATCTTGTTTTCGGTGCGCAAGGAGGAGTTGCCGGTCTTCCGCCTGCAACGCCTGCGCGCGCGGACCCAGCCTGGCTACGTTACCGAAGGCAAGGATGTGCTGCTCGACCTCTACGCCGCGGACGCCGAGTACTCGGCCGACGCGCTGGAGGACATCTACGCCGATTTCGAGGCGGTGAGCAAGCGCGTACTGCACCCCCAGGTGACCGACGATGAGGCCGCCAAGATACTCGCCGAGATTGCGCGTGGCGAAGACCTGAACGGACGCATTCGCCGCAATGTGCTGGACACCCGTCGTGCGCTGTCTTTTCTCATGCGCAACAGGCTGCTCTCGACTGACCAGCAGGAGGAATCCCGCCAGATCCTGCGCGACATCGAATCGCTCGACGTGCATACCTCGTTCCTGTTCGGCAAGATCAACTTCTTGCTCGACGCCACCGTCGGTTTCATCAATATCAACCAGAACAAGCGGGTGTCGCGCCTGACGGCGATCAGCGTCGTCTTCCTGCCCATCAACATCCTCGCTGGCATCGGCGGCATGTCCGAATTCTCGATGATGACGCAAGGAATTCCGTGGCCAATCTCATATGGGGCCTTCATACTGGGCATGGCGCTGGTGGGCTCGCTGACTTATGTTGCGCTGAAGCGCTTCGACCGCAGGAAGACGCGAAAACGCCGCGAGGCCACCTGAACCGAAGCGGCGCAGCGACAAAATGGGCGCCGCTGATCCGCTTATGCGCGCCTTTTGTCTTGTTTCTTGGCCCGACCTCACTATTCCTGCTCTAATTTCACTTTCTTTACGCTAAGATTCGCCGCATCGTCGTCCTGCGGGCGGCTATCGCGATACAGGAACCGGAACATGATCCGCCTTGATTGGCCTCGCGCCGCGCACATCGCGCTGTTGTTCTGTCTGTTGGCTTCGGCGGGCTTTGCCGCTCGCGCACAGTCGCCGGAGAAATTGAAGACCCTGCTGGCGGATGCAAATTCGCGGGCCTCTGCTGTCGAGGCGGGGCGAAAGGCGTCGAGCTTCTGCTCGAACTGCCACGGTGCCGATGGCAACAGCAAGCTCGGCGAAGTGCCCAACCTGGCCGGACAGAATCCGATCTACCTGCTCAATCAGGTCAACAAGTTCTACACCGGCGAGCGCAAGGATCAATGGATGGAGCCGGCCATCAAGCTCCTGAATGAAGCCGAGCGCCTGAATATCGTCGCCTATTTCTCGGCCATGCGTGTGGTTCCAGCCAGTTCCGGGCCAAGCAACGATACGGGACGCGAGTTGTTCCATCGGGTTTGCGTGCGTTGCCATGGCGACCACGCGCTCGGTGGCGAACGGTTTCCGCGCCTGGCCGGGCAACAACACACCTATATCGTCCGTTCCCTGACCCGCTATCGTGACCGGACCGGAACGCGCATGGAGCCCGAGATGCTGGCCATGACTGCAGCCCTCAAGGATTCGGACATCAAGGCTCTGGCCGACTACCTGTCGACCCTGCATTAGCCCTTCATGTCGGCAAAGACAGCTTCCGCCGCGGCAACCGTCGCGGCGATGTCGGCGTCGGTATGGACAGCCGAAACGAATCCGGCCTCAAACGCCGACGGCGCCAGGTAGACACCCTTTTCCAGCAGGGCATGGAAGAAGCAATTGAAGGCGTCCTTGTCCGAAGACATCACTTCTGCATAGGTGGCCGGCGGCTCGGCGGCAAAATAGAGGCCGAACATGCCACCGATCGATTGCGCCGAGAACGTCACGCCCTTGCGCTTAGCCGCCGCCTGGAGCCCGGTGACCAGCGCCTGCGTCTTGCGCGCCAGCATGTCGTAGAAACCCGGCGCCTGAACCTTTCGTAGCGTTTCCAGGCCCGCTGCGACCGACAGCGGATTGCCCGACAACGTGCCCGCCTGGTACACCGGCCCAAGCGGCGCGATCTTTTCCATGATTTCGCGCCGGCCGCCGAAGGCACCCAGCGGCATGCCGCCGCCAACCACCTTACCAAAGGTCGACAAGTCGGGCGTGAGGCCGTAGAGACCCTGAGCGCTGCCCAAGCCGACCCGGAAGCCAGTCATCACTTCGTCGAAAATCAACACGCTGCCGTATTGGCTGCATAGCTTGCGCATGGCGTCGAGGAAGTCGCGGCGCGGCGCAATCAGGTTCATGTTGCCGGCAACCGGCTCGACGATGATGCAGGCGATATCGCGACCGTGTTCGTGAAAGATGCGGGCGAGTTCGTGCGGTGCGTTGTAGTCGAGGACCAGGGTGTGGCGGGCAATGTCCGGCGGGACGCCCTGCGATGACGGATTACCGAAGGTCAGGGCGCCGGAACCCGCCTTGACTAGCAAACTGTCGGCATGGCCGTGATAGCAGCCCTCGAACTTGACGATCATGTCGCGACCGGTAAATCCGCGCGCCAGACGAATGGCGCTCATGGTGGCTTCAGTACCCGACGACACCAGACGCACCATGTCCATGCTCGGTACCAGCTTGACCAGCAGTTCGGCCAGATCAACCTCGGCCTCGGTCGGCGCCCCAAAGGACAATCCCTTGGCGGCGGCCTGCTGCACCGCCTTTACCACGTCCGGATCGGCGTGGCCAAGGATCAGCGGCCCCCACGAACCGACATAGTCGATATAGCGCTTGCCGTCGGCATCCCAGACATAGGCTCCTTCGCCGCGAGTAAAAAAGCGTGGCGTGCCGCCGACGGAGCGAAAAGCACGTACGGGAGAGTTGACGCCGCCAGGAATGGTTTTCTGGGCGCGGGAAAAAAGTTCTTCGTTACGAGTCATGGCTGTCTCTATTTCCCGGTGAACAGTTGCTGGAATTCTGCGGCCCTTCGACCGATGTCCATGGCATCGAACAGGTCGCCAACCACTGCGACCATGTCGGCGCCGGCAGCGATGACTTGGGGTGCGTTGCGGATGGTGATGCCACCGATCCCTGCTATCGGCCCGGCAAAACGTCGGCGCGCTTCGGTCAGCATATCAAGCGTTGCCGGCACGGCGCCGGGCTTGGTCGCGGAGGGAAACATGCTGCCGATACCGATGTAGTTGGCGCCCGCCTTGGCGGCCGCCTCGACGCGCGCAAGGTCGTTGTAGCAGGAAACACCCAGCAGGCGTTTGGCACCGAGCGCCTCTCGCGCCGTCGCCAGATCATGGCCCGGCAGATCGTCGCGACCGACATGGGCGCCATCGGCTCCGATTTCGATCGCCAGCCAGAGATCATCGTTAACAATCAGCTTCGCGCCGTAGGCCCGGCAAACGCGAAGCAACTCGGCTGCCTGCGCCCGCCGCAACGGTGCCGGCGCCTGCTTGTTGCGATATTGCACCAGCCGCACGCCACCTTGTAGCGCGGCCTCAACCAGCGCCGACAGGCGCGGCAACAGGCGATCATCGGGTGTCACCGCGTACAAGCCACGCATCTCACTCGTCATCCGGCAACTCCCCGCTGCGCGCCCAGAAAAACCGGTCGGGAATGTACTGGCCCATGCCGGGCCGGAAACCGGCCGCAAGCGCGTGCCACGTGTAGTCCTGGGCGTCGCGTACGGCCTCTTCCATCGCCAGCCCGTTGGCAAGGTTGGCGGCGATCGCCGAGGCCAACGTGCAACCGGACCCGTGGTAGCTGCCAGGCAATCGATCCCAAATATCCTCGCGAATACGGCCATGCGAGCCGTAGAGCGTGTTGGTCACCTGGGGTGTATTCTCGTGCGTACCGGTAATCAGGACATATTCGGCGCCAGCATTGACGAGTCGGCGCGCGCATTCCGACAGGGAAGGCACATCGTCCTCATTCTGCTCGTCAAGCGCCAGCCGTCTGGCCTCAAGGCTATTCGGCGTCAAGACTGTCGTGCGCGGCAACAACAGGCCAACCATGGCCTCGACCATTTCCTCGTCCGCCAACTGGTCGCCTCGACCCGACGCCAGGACCGGATCGAATACCAGCGGAATGTCGGGATAGTCATTGACGATCTCGGCGATCGCCGCGATGGCTTCGACGCTGCACAACATGCCGAACTTGAACACCGCAACGGGGAGGTCCTCCAGCAGGACGCGCGCTTGGTCGGCAATCCAGCCGGCATCGATCGCCAGGACGTCTTCAACCCCGGTCGTATCCTGGACCGTCAGCCCGGTTACCACCGACAGCGGGTGGCAACCCATGCTGGCCAACGTGAGCAAGTCGGCCTGCACACCAGCACCGCCTGTGGGGTCCGAAGCGGCAAAAGTGAGAACGATCGGCGGTACTAATTCGGTGTCAACGGGCATGGAAGTCATCGTCGGCCCAAAGCGCAAGCCAGTAGTCGGAGTTGGGGCAATCAGGCATAAAATTCTATCTGAAACAGGTCAATGCTCATTTGGCGACGGCAGCATCTCGACAATTTCTCAATATCCGGTCGCAACCCATTGCCCAATCAGCATTTAGTATATAGTATGGACGCGAGTAGGGCAGCGATACCGCCTCGAATATTGCGCTGTCCTAGAGGAGGAGAAATACGGCGTGGGTGACATTGCCAATCCGAATAGCATCAAAGTCATGGTGATCGACGACTCGAACACCATCCGCAAGAGTGCCGAGATATTTCTCGTCCAGGCCGGCTATCAGGTCTTACTGGCCGAGGATGGTTTCGACGCCCTCGCCAAGATCGCCGACCACCAGCCGGACGTTATCTTCTGCGACATTCTGATGCCCCGCCTGGACGGCTACCAAACCTGCGCTCTGATCAAGAAGAACGCACGGCTATCCAGTACGCCCGTCATCATGTTGTCGTCCAAGGACGGCTTGTTCGACCGCGCCCGCGGCCGGATGGTCGGCTCTGACGAATACCTGACCAAGCCTTTCACGAAGGACAGTCTATTGAAGACGGTAGTCTCACACATGGCTCGCCGTCACCAGACATAAGGAAGCAACGATGCCTGTCAAGAAGATCCTCGTCGTGGACGATTCGCCGACCGAACGCCATTTCCTGACCGAAATGCTCGCCAAGGCTGGCTATTCCGTCATCATTGCAGACAGCGGCGAACAAGCGATCGAAGTCGCCAAGAAAGAAATCCCCGATCTGATCCTGATGGATGTGGTGATGCCCGGCATGAATGGCTATCAGGCCACCCGGACGATTACCCGGGAAGAGCTCACCCGCCATATTCCGGTAATCATGTGCACCAGCAAGGGCCAGGAAACCGACAGGATCTGGGGCATGCGCCAGGGTGCTCATGATTATCTGGTCAAACCGATAGACAGCGCCACCCTGCTGGGCAAGATTGCCTCTCTCGGCTGACCGCGGACCGCAAAAATGGCCAAGCGCATCAGCCTGCGGGAGTTTCAGGAAAGCTTGTCGCAACGCCTTACTTCCGCGCACCGCGGTGAAGCGCGCCGAGCTCTGCTCGGCGTTGCCTCGGGCAACGACCATTGGCTGCTCGACCTGTCTGACTCTGGCGAGGTGGTGCCCTTGCCATCCCTGACCTCGGTGCCCCTGACCAAGCCATGGTTTGCCGGAATCGCCAACATTCGCGGAACCCTCTACAGCGTCGTCGACTTCTCGGCCTTTCGCGGCCACGAACCGACGCGCCGTAACGCCAATGCCCGGTTACTGCTGGTTGGAGCGCGTCATGGCATCAACAGCGCGCTGCTGGTTGATCGCACGCTAGGCCTCAGGAGCATCGACGATCTGGAGTTGATTGCTGGCGAGGGAGAAAAATCTGCCTGGGCTGGTGAAGTTCGCCAAGACGCCCGGGGCCGCAAGTGGACACTGTTGAAGCTGCGCGATTTGCTTGCCGATTCGGCATTCCTAGACGTTAGCTCATGAATATGTCGCCAACACTGTTGGGAGAACCTTATGGCGTTTAAGCTGCCTTTCAAACTACCCGCCTTGCGCGCCAAGGCGGGTTCCGGGAATCCCGCATTCAGTACCGTCCTCGACCTGCCTGCCGGCCCCGGGACGGTGACCGCTGGGGGCAGCAGGCGCGGTGCCATGCCCTGGCTTGGAGGCAAAACGACCGCCCAACGACTGAACGTGCTGGGTTTGGTTTTTGGCGTTGCTCTAGTCGTAACCGTGGTCGCCGCTCTGCTTGAAGTGAAACAGGAGCGCGATGGCGATGCCCTGATCACTGCCGCAACCGAGGCGCGCACGCTGTCACAACAAATCGCGAAGGCAACGCCGCTGGCACTACAGGGAAATGGTGCCGCCTTCAAGGAATTGCGCGAGACGAAGGACCGTTTCTCTGCCTATATCATGGCAATGCAGAATGGCGGTGAGGTCGAGGGGCATTCCGTTCCACGCACGCCGGAAGCCGATCGTCAGCAACTCGATGCCACCGTCGCCATCTGGGATAAAACCGCACAGAATGCAAGCGACCTGCTGGCCCAGGAAGGCAACCTCACCGCGCTTGGCAAGGCCGTGTCGCTCCTGAACGCGCGCAACTCCACCCTTCAGGATCTGGCGGACGAATTACTGACGCACAAACTTTCCAGCGGCACGCGGGATATCGGCGCCTCAAGCCAGTTGGTCATGCTCACCCAGCGCATCGCCAAGAACGCCAACACACTGCTGGCGGTGGAAGGTGTCCGGCCGGAAGTGGCCTTCCAGCTCGACAAGGACATCCACACTTTTCGTGACAACCTCACTTCGTTGAGGCAGGGTGCCGATGGCACCACGCAGGCCAGACTCACCGCCCTTGACGCCGAATTCAAGGTTCACTATGACGCACTGGCCGGAATACTTGGCAGTTTGCAACGATTGGTTGCGGCCAAACAGGCTGGCGGCAAGTTGCTCACCGACAGTCCCGCTCTCCTGAAGTCCGCCGACGACCTGACGACCGCCTACGTAGGCGAGGCCGCTGGCTCCACGCTGGTCAAGCTGATCGGTCTGCTCGCGGGCATCATCGCCATTGCAGCACTCATCATGATCGTCCGGGTCTTCAATGCTGACTCGCGCGAAAGACGCGAACAGGCCGAACGGCAGCGAAGAGAAGCGGAAGCGGCCAAAGATGCCACACAGGAAGCCATTCTACGGCTGATGAACGAGATGGGCGATCTTGCCGATGGCGACCTCACCGTCCGCGCGACCGTGACCGAAGACATCACCGGCGCGATTGCTGACTCGGTCAACTATACGATTGAAGAGTTGTCGGTGTTGGTCAAGCGCATCAACGATGCTGCGGGTCGCCTTACTACCGCTTCCGAGTCCGCGCAGAACACCTCCGCCGAACTGCTCGGCGCCAGCCGTCGGCAATCAGGGGAAATTCAGGATGCTGGTAGCCAGGTGCTTGACATGGCTCACTCCATGGAAGAGGTCTCCCGGCAAGCCAACGAATCTGCCCTGGT
>PMIH01000262.1 GCA_003158255.1 Rhodocyclaceae bacterium | reverse complement strand
ATATCGACAGGTCATCAGGCAGAACTGAGCACGGAGCGGCCAACGTCATCAGCACTTCGTTCGTTGTCGCACGCCGCAGACCAATCTGTGAGAAGGCATAATCCAGCGCATGAAGCAAGAGGATCTGGAACTGTTGGTGACCCGTGAAATGCCATTCGGCAAGCACAAGGAGTGGCTGATTGCCAACCTGCCGGGGGATTACTTGAACTGGTTTGCCCGCAAGGGATTCCCGCCCGGTGAGATCGGGCGCTTACTGGCGCTGATGCAGGAGATCGACCACAACGGGTTGCGGCCCTTGCTCGAAGTACGCCGTGTGGGCTGCTGCTGACATACGCGAATCGCTGCATCGGCCAAAACAGCACGACCTACGACCAATACAAGCGCGACTCGGGCGCCGCCAGGCAGTAGTAGCGATTGAGTTCTGCGCGCGTTCCGGCGTCGTCAGGCCTTCTTGACGAACTCCGACTTGAGCGACATCGCGCCGATGCCGTCGATCTTGCAATCGATGTCGTGGTCACCGTCGACGAGGCGAATGTTCTTCACCTTGGTGCCGACCTTGACGACGGATGACGAACCTTTGACCTTGAGGTCCTTGATGACGGTGACGGAGTCGCCGTCTGTGAGGACGTTGCCGACCGAGTCGCGCACTTCGTGTTTCTGCTCGGTACCTTCGGCGGCGGCGTCCTTGCTCCACTCGTGTGCGCACTCGGGGCAGATGTAGAGGCCACCGTCTTCGTAGGTGTATGCCGAGTTGCAGCTCGGGCACTTGGGTAAGTCGCTCATTGCATTCCTTTGGGGTGCGTCAATGTTCGGGGTATTGGAGCTCGCACTACTGGCGTACCACCACGACTGACTTTCGTCGCCGCATCGAGGCTGCGTTATTGATTGAACCCGGCGTTGCGTTGCCGGATCGTGTTGTCGATGCCACCCTGCTCCAGGTAGGGCTTGCACTCGGCGGATTGCGACAGTTGCAGCAGCTTGTCGGCATTCGCGCCGACGATGTCGGCAGCGGCGCGGTTGCTGGCCGGTTCGAGTTCTCGCTTGAGAAATTCCATGTCGTCGGGAAGCACTGCGGCGGCGGCCGTGGTGAGCGAGGAACCGAGTGTGGCTACCGCGTCGCGCTTGGATGGCGTGACCGCCAGCGACAGGCCGGAATAGAGCGCGCCGCAATACAGCAGGTCGCGCGCGACCGATTCCAGTGCGCGCCGATCGGGAAGGTCGAAGTAGTTCCACATCGCGAAGGCCGGCGTCTCGGCCGTGCAGGCGCCCCGGTACTCGCCGAAAAAGACGTTGGCGGCCTTGTCATTGCCGGCCTGATCCGAAATCTTGCTGTCGATGACCAGCGTGTTGCCCGTGATCCCGGGCAGCGTGACGGAGAACTTGTAGCGATGCACGCCACCACGTTCGTCCGTGCAACTGGCCTTCCAGCGCCGTATCGTCGCCAGCGGGCTGTCGGATTCGCTGATCTGACAGTCTTTGCCGCGCTTCGTCATGCGCTTCTGCCACGCATCGGCGCGCAGTTCGGCGAAAGCAGCTTTGCTGAAACACGCGACCTTGCCGTCCTGAAACGAATTGGCGAAAGCGCCCTCCGTCGGCGCGGCAGCATGCGCCGCGCCTCCGGCCAGCAGCTGCGACGCCAGTGTCAGTCCGAACCGCAGCGACAAGCGCATTACGCAAACAGCCAGGGCTGGGCAGCCTTGTGTTTCTTCTCGAAAGCCTTGATCTCGTCGGCATGTTGCAGCGTCAGGCCGATTTCGTCGAGGCCATTCATCAGGCAGTGCTTGCGGTGCGGCGTGATGTCGAAGTTGAACCACTCGCCGGCGGGATTGCGCACGGTTTGCGTTTCGAGGTCGACGCGCAGTTTGTAGCCCTTCTGCGTGGCGCACTCGCGGAACAACTGGTCGACGATCTCGGCCGAGGCGACGATCGGCAGCACGCCGTTCTTGTAGCAGTTGCTGAAGAAGATGTCGGCGAAGGAGGGCGCGATGATGACGCGGAAGCCGTAGTCCTCGATGGCCCAGGGCGCATGCTCGCGGCTGGAACCACAGCCGAAGTTGTCGCGGGCGAGCAGCACTTGCGCGCCTTTGAACTGCTTCTGGTTGAGAACGAAGTCCTTCTTCAGCGGCCGGTTGGTGCAATCCATGCCGGGCTCGCCGACGTCGCTGTAGCGCCATTCGTCGAACAGATAGGGGCCGAAGCCGGAGCGTTTGATCGACTTGAGGAACTGCTTGGGGATGATGGCGTCGGTGTCGACGTTGGCGCGGTCGAGCGGGCAGACGACGCCGTTGAGTTCGGTGAAGGGTTTCATGATCAGAAGCTCCGAATGTCGACGAAGTGGCCGGCGATGGCGGCGGCAGCGGCCATCTCCGGGCTGACAAGGTGGGTGCGGCCGCCCGCGCCTTGGCGACCCTCGAAGTTGCGGTTCGAGGTCGAGGCGCAGCGCTCGCCCGCGGCCAGGCGGTCGGCGTTCATCGCCAGGCACATCGAGCAGCCCGGCTCGCGCCACTCGAAGCCGGCGTCGATGAAGACCTTGTCGAGGCCTTCGGCTTCGGCCTGGCGCTTGACGATGCCGGAGCCCGGCACCACCAGCACCTGGCGGACAGAGGCGGCCTTCTTCTTGCCCTTGGCCACCTGGGCGGCGGCGCGCAAATCTTCGATACGCGAGTTGGTGCACGAGCCGATGAACACCTTGTCGACCTTGATCTCGCTGATCGGCGTGTCGGCCTTGAGGCCCATGTATTGCAGCGCGCGCTCGATGCCGGCGCGCTTCTGCGCATCATTTTCCTTGGCCGGGTTCGGCACGCGACCGCCCACCGCCAGCACCTGCTCGGGCGAAGTGCCCCAGGTCACTTGCGGCTCGATCTTCGCGGCATCGAGTTCGATGACGGCGTCGAACTTCGCGCCGGCGTCGGATTGCAGCGTCTTCCAGTAGGCGACGGCTTTGTCCCAGTCCGCAGCCTTGGGGGCGAACTGCTTGCCCTTGAGGTACTCGAATGTCTTCTCGTCCGGGGCGATGAGGCCGGCGCGCGCGCCGCCTTCGATGGCCATGTTGCAGAGGGTCATGCGGCCCTCGATGGACAGACCGCGAATGGTCGAACCGCCGAACTCGATGGCGTAGCCGGTGCCGCCGGCCGTGCCGATCTTGCCGATGATGGCGAGCGCCACGTCCTTGGCGGTAACGCCGGCCGCGAGCTGGCCGTCGACCTTGATCAACATGCGCATGGAGCGTTTGGCGACCAGCGTCTGCGTGGCGAGCACGTGCTCGACCTCCGAAGTGCCGATGCCGTGCGCCAGCGCGCCGAAGGCACCGTGCGTCGACGTGTGGCTATCGCCGCAGACGACGGTCATGCCCGGCAGCGTCGTGCCGTTCTCAGGGCCGATGACGTGAATGATGCCCTGATTGGCGTGCTTGAACGGGAAGTACACCAGCGCGCCGAAGTCCTTGATGTTGGCGTCGAGCGTTTCCACTTGCAGGCGCGAGATCGGGTCCGTGATCCCTTCATCCCAATGATTGGTCGGCGTGTTGTGGTCCGGGTTGGCGACGATGCTGTCCTTGCGCCAAGCCTTGCGGCCGGTGAGGCGCAGACCTTCGAAGGCCTGTGGGCTGGTCACCTCATGCATGAGATGGCGGTCGATGTAGAGGAGGCAGGTGCCATCCGCTTCCTCGCGGACGACGTGCGATTCCCAGAGCTTGTCGTAAAGCGTTTTGCCAGCCATGTTGTTTCCTCCTCGCAGCGAATGTGGCGTGATGCTAACCAATCGTTTGTACCCTGACAAGGCTGGTAGTTATACTGGTACCAGAATTAACACCCAAGGACAATTTCATGGACCCCCGCAAGGAACTCGGTGAATTTCTCCAGGCCGCCCGCAGCCGCCGAGCGCCCGAGGCGTTCGGCTTTGCCACCGGCAGCCGGCGTCGCACCCAGGGCCTGCGCCGCGAAGAAGTGGCGCAACTCGCCGGCATCAGCCCCACCTGGTACACGTGGATCGAGCAGGGCCGCTCGGTGAATGTCTCCGCCGACGCGCTGGAGCGCCTCGCGCAAACGCTGCGACTCACGCGCAGCGAGCGCGCCTACCTCTTCGAACTGGCCGGTCGGCGCGACCCGCTTAGCGCCGCGCCGGAAAGCGATGCTGCTTCCGAACTGCTCGCCGCCAGCGTCGCCGACATCACCATTCCCGCCTACATCCTCGGCCGCACCTGGGACATGCTCGCCTGGAACAAACCCGCCGCCGCGCTGTTCACTGGCTGGCTCGACAAGCGCATGAAGGAACATGAACCGCCGCGCAACCTGCTGCGCTTCGTCTTCCTCGCACCCGCCGCGCGCAAGTTCATCGTCGACTGGGAAACGCGCGCCAGCCGCATCGTCGCCGAGTTCCGCGCCGACTGCCGCACGCGCCTCGACGAACCGGCCCTGGCGCGCCTGATCGACGAACTCACCCAGGGCAGCCCCGAGTTCGCCCGCTTCTGGAAGCAGCACCACGTCATGGAACGCCAAGGCGGCCGCCGCGACTTCAACCACCCCAAGCGCGGGCTGGTGGCGTATCAGCAGGTGACGTTGCATCCGATGGATCAGGAGCAGATCAAGCTGGTGCTGCTGAAGCCGGAGGGGTGAGGAGGGCTGCGAAGAGTCAGCCGCGGTGGGACGGGTGGTGGGGGAGACGTGATGGAATGCGAGCTATTCGGCCTTTGCGGCCCCGGACCTTGATCCGGCGGGGTCCGCAATGCAGCTTGAGGCCGGCCATTCGATCTGCGCACCCGCGCCGACGGCCGACGTACGGGGTATTGAGGCGCTGGCAGCATGAACAGACAAAATCCCAAAACCCGAATGTTAGAGGTTTCGGCGATAAGTCTTGAGCGTTCTTGCATGAGGGGTAGGTGCATACGGCCTCCCCGAAGGGGAAGCCGTATGCGGGTACTGCTTACGCGGTGACGTTGATGACTTGGCCGATCTTCTGACCACTCAGATTGACGGTCGGAGCCGCAGCTGCTTGCGCGGCCTTGGCACCACCATCGTCCGAGTCACCATCATTGTCCCTACCAGCCTTCTGGACTTCTGCCGCTTCCGGCGTGCGCTGGGTGGCTTGGGTCTGAAGGTTGCTGTAGGTACTGCCAACAGAACCTACGTTCATGGATCGATCCTCTGTTGGTTATGAGCGCGGACAGTCACGCCCAACGATATCAACGACAGATTCAGGCTCAACTGAAGCCGAATGCCAAGCATCAAACCAAGAGAGGGCCTCAGAACTGACAGATGGAGCGATTTCTGTCAGCTCTGTCGGTGACAGGGGATACCTTACCGCCGCTCGTATTCGCGCTCACGATCACGGTGTTCCCGGAAGTGCAGCGCCATCCGCAGGGAGTCAATGGCGCGCCGAGTGTCCTCAATCGCTCGCGCCTTGAAGCCACCGAAGTCGTGCGGGGCGGCTTCCATGTAACGAATCGCGTCCTCCATCTCGCGTATCGCCGTGATGATCCGAGGATGCTCGCGCATTTCATCCCCCATGGTCTGCGCGACCGAAGTACGGGCAAGGGTTGCCGCCGACACAGCCAGCGCAGCAGTCAGCATTACGTTTCGACGTGAAATATCCATAGAACCTCCGAGCGATGTTATTGACGAGTGAATCGTTTGGGGCGACCGCGCGACGCTTTCCCTATTGCAGGAAACGAAAGGTCGTTCGCAGGTCTCTCCCTATTCGATAGCGCATAGGCGCGTGCAAAGAATAACGGGAAGGGCTTGCCGTCTGACGACTGTCGTTTGTAACTGAACGTATCCATCCGGAATGGTTGGGGCATCCCTCAGTTACGCCGATTTCCAACCGTGCCAGCCGGGTCAGACTCCTTCGTCGTTGATCGGATACTGATTCATCGATCACGGCGCGACGGACGGTTTGCGGCCGGGATGCGCGGCGCTCACAAACGCCCAGATTCCGTCCTCGGCATCAGCCGTCAATTTGTGTCCAGACCTCCTGCGGCTCCTCCAGTTCGCTCAGCGGCCATACGCCTATCGTTGTCATTGGCATGGTCTGGGAGTAGCCTTCTTGCCTCCAATTTGACTTGTTCAAGGATGCGTGCACGCACGCGATACGTCGTCAACGAGAAGCCGGTTATTCGGCCTAGAAATCACGATGGGCATCTCCCAGTGCTTTCCGAACAAGAGCTCGACCAATTCTTGATGTCGGATGCCGCGCTCGACGACAGCATGGATATTTCGATGCTCGACGGTGCCGAGACAGGCAGACAGCGTCTCAGACGCTTAACTGAACGCCCAAGACCCGGTCCTGCCTTGGCTATCCGTTCCAGCAACCTGACCAAGGAGCATGCCTTAAACGCCCATAGCGCCTATCAATTCATCATGATGCTTCTGATTCTGGCTGGCTGCGGGCAAGATGTCGACGCCAATATGTGGGACTGTCAGCTGCAAGCTCAGAAAGACAACGCGGGCAAGTCGGCAGAAGCCATCGTCGAGAGAAATCGGTATATCAGAATCTGCATGGAGGCGCGAGGGTATCAACTCGACGTCAAGAATCTGGCGTGCGAGCAAGAACCCACCAAGCCTGGCTGCTACCGTGGCAAGTAGGCTATCGGCTTGCCGTCATTCGCCGAATGGATGAGACTGACAGCCCGCATCCAATCTCGCGGGCTACAGAATGTGGAATGTGCGCGGTCGCCACGCCGGGTCTCACAGAATAGGTGCAGCCCAACATTTAACAGCCGATCATGACCATCCCAAAAGAACCAACCCCGCATCAAAGCGGGGTAGTTTCTGTACTCCCGGTTACGCTATCCGGGTATGGGCTTCGCCATTCGTTCCATTATCTTGATTAACGGCATACGCCGGAAAAGGTTGACTATGGCCTTTGCCTGGCCGGGTTCCGGCTCTCAAGTAAGTCATCTCAAGTGATTGATTTGTATACTGGTGGTCGTGACTTACTTTGGGGCGATTTGCGGCCGCGGCCCGATTACTTCGCTAACCGATCAACAGAACGCTGCCTCAATTGACCTTCTCCCTACAGAACCTCCAGGCGCAATCAGGAAGATCTCCTTGAAACCGCCGCAGGTCTCCGAACTGACTCCCTGACTTGGCGATGACCGATTGGCTAGAATGTTCGCTTTGGTATCGGACTGAGCCATGGTCATCCAATCCTATCGTTCGTTGTTGGTTGCATGTCTGCTCATTGGCCAATTCACGCCTGCACTGGCGGTCGGATGCGGCAAAGACACTGATTGCAAAGGCGAGCGCATTTGCGAAAAGGGCGTTTGCAGGGAACCCGAGGCAGCAATCCCACAGCAGAAGGATAGCGTGTACAGCACGCGCCCCCGTCCTGCGCCTCCGGTCGGAGCCGCGGCGACGCAGCCTACCTCAACTCCTCCCGTAGTGGTGCAGCCTGTGGTCCCGAAGCAGAAGACGCCAACTCGTCCGGCATCGGGAAATACGAATGCCCAGTGAAGATGTGAATGGTACCGACGGGAATGCTTGCACTATCGGCGTCGCCAGCAGGTGAATGTCAGGTTCGGGAATGCCTTACCGGCCGGATAGGGCACAGAGTGTGAGTAGCGAAATTCGATAACCGGTCGCTCGAACTCACCGGCCCGACAGCACTTACCGAACTTGGTCGAATGGCGGCAACAGGAAATGCTGCTGCCGTTCACCCCACAAGCCGTCAATGATCGCTCAGGCCGACCAAGCGCCGCTCGTTCTACAAGCCACCCTGGAGCTGTGCCGGCACGGCTGACGTTTCGAGCGACTAGCCTTTTCCCTGACCGGAACGCCGCAGGCTGCCATAGAGCTGAAAAGCATCCCCACCGCCCTGCTTGGCACCATACATCGCCGCGTCGGCTTTGCGGATTAGTTCGGCTGGATCGGTTCCGTTGTCGGGATAGATGCTGACTCCGGTGCTGGCCGAGGTTCGCAATGCGAGTCCGTCCACAGGAATCGGTTCCGCCAGGGATGCGACGAGCTTGCCGACAATTGCGGAAACAGGCTCTGCGTCGGCCAGTTCCTCTATCAGCAGGACAAACTCGTCTCCACCCAAACGGGCGATTGTATCTTCAGCGCGCGCACTCTCGGTCAGGCGCTGGGCAACGACCTTGAGAACCTGATCGCCGACGGCGTGGCCGTGCCGGTCGTTGATTTCCTTGAACTCATCCAGATCGATGAAGATCACCGCCAGCTTCGATTCATTGCGCCGGGCATGGGCAATTGCCCGCTGTAGTTGCTGAAGCAAGAGGGTTCGATTGGCGAGGCCGGTGAGCGGATCGTGCTGCGACAGGAAACGTACCTGATCCTCGGCCGCCTTGCGCGCAGTGAAATCGCTGAACACGGCGACGTAGTTGGTCAGCCTGCCTTGGTCATCCTTGACGGCATTGATCGCCATCCACTCGAAGTAGAGCTCACCGCCCTTGCGCCGGTTGCAAATCTCGCCCTGCCAGTGGCCGGTATGCTCAAGCGAGTGGTACATGGCTTCATAGAAGGCTTGATCATGGCGGCCTGAAGCGAGTATCGACGGATTCTTGCCGACGACCTCCTCGGCCGCATAACCGGTGATGGAACCGAAGGCCGGATTCACCGACTCGATGATGCCATCGGCATTGGCCACGAGAATGCCTTCGAGCGTGGTCTCGAATGCCTTGGCTGCCAGGCGCAGCTGTTGGTTCGAGGCGGCAAGGCTGGCCTCGGTCTCATGCAGCGCCTGGCGCAAGTGATGAACGTATTCGTGTTCGATGTTCGCCAGGATGCCCGAGAACGTGACTAGGCCGACAAGCACGCCATCGCTGTCGGTGACGCCCAAGTGCCGGACGCGGTTCGACATGAAGAGCTTGCGGGCCTCGTAGAGGGTGGCATTGAGCGGCAACGACAGCAGGGGAAAACTGGCGACATCCTGAACTGGCGTCGTGGCGCAATTGGCGCTGATCAGCCGCACGACATCGCGCTCGGTCAGGATGCCCTGCTGGCCGTCCGACTTCTCGACCACGATGGCGTCGAGGTGATTGCGGTACATCTCCCGAACGGCATCGGCGACCACCATGACACCGGGGATGGCAATGATCTGGCGAGTAAACACCGAGTCGAGCTCGCGCATTGACACGAAGTACTCGATACCCTGGTTCAGCACGACGTCGGATTGGGAGATGATGCCCTTGTGGTCGCCGGCGGCGTCGGTAACCAGAAAGTGCCGGATACCGGCATCGCGGAAACGCAACGCCGCTTCGCCTATCGTTGTTGCGATGTCGATGGTGGCGACCGGCGACGACATGAATCGGGAAATCGGCAACGCGTGCTGCTCGGGTTCCGAAAAGTCGAGTGCCAAGGCATCGTGCTCAGTCCAGATGCCGACCGCTTCGCGATCCTCGATCACCAGGATCGAGCTGCACTTGGCGTTCGCCATCTTCCGAGATGCCACCGACAGGGGCGTATCCGGCGAACAGCTGAGGATCGTCGAATGAATGAGTTCCTTGATCGTGAGTTCAGAATGCACCAATGGTTCTCCTGGCGGCCAACCGGCTAGCGGTTGGCCGCGACATATCCGTTATCAATTATGTGTACGGGTTCAATCCCATGGTGGGACGCGCAACGACGCGTTGGCTTGGCTGCTGCGCGGTGGGGATATTACTATCGTACTGCGATCTCGACTCTGTCGCATTGCCCTTCAGCCCAGTGATGCTCCCGCCAGTTTGCTGCCAAAGCCGAGGAACAGGCAGCCGACGCTGCCGGTGGCGAGGGCCGAGGAGCGGCGGTGGCGGCGAAAACCTGCGGCCAGCCGGGCGCCGGCGAAGATGAGCAGCGAGAGGTAGGTGGCGCTGCAAATCTGGACGATCAAGCCGAGCAGGGCGAATGACAGTTCGGGGTGAGCGTAGGCCGGATCGACGAACTGGATGAAGAACGAGACGAAGAAGAGGATGGCCTTGGGGTTCATCAGGCTGATCATCAGCGCGGTGTGGAAGGGCCGCCGCTGGTCAATCTGGGGCATCACTTCGGACGACGCTTCGCGTCGCTGGCGCCACATCGTCCAGGCGGTGCGCAGGAGGCCGAAGCCGATCCACGCGAGGTAGATCGCGCCTGCGGATTTGATCACCATGAACAGCCACGGTGTCGCGCGCAGCAACGACGCCGCGCCGGTTGCCGATAACACCATGAGAATGAAGTCTCCGACGAAGATGCCGCAAGCACCCAGGTAACCCTGTCCGATGCCGCGCCGCGCTGCCACCGAGAGCACATAGAGCGAATTCGGCCCCGGCAGAAGGACGATGAAGATGGTGCCGAGGACGAAGGTGGTGAGGTCGGTAATGCCGAGCGTCATGGGTGCGAGGTGTCGAACAAGGCGGCTTCGATGGCTAATCGGCGCGTTCCAGATAGCCCGCCTCCCGCTGGCTGCGTATGGCCAGCACGACGACGGTGTCAATCTCGGCGACGTAGCGGTATAGCGCGAGGTATCCGTGCGAGCGCCGACCGATGATGAGTTCGCGCTTGCCGTTCGCTGCGGGCCGGCCGATCAGGGGATTGTTTTCCAGCACATCCAGCGCGCCGATGATTTCTAGGATGCGCCGTTCCGGATGCTCGACCTCATAGGTGGCGAGGTGGTCGACGGTGCGCTCGAAATCCTCCGCGACCTCGGGCGCAAGCTCGATCCGCGTCACGTTCAGCGTGCCAGCTTACGCGCCGCGGGCCGCTTGGCCGGTTTCCCGGAGATTCGCTTTTCGAGATAAGCGCGCATATCGCTCCAGGGAATCGTCATGCCGGAGGCGACCACCTTTGCGTAGCGCTCCTCGGCCAGCGCTTCGAACTCAGCGCGGCGTTCCTCGTTTGCGGTCTTTTCGGCGATGGCGTCGAGAATAAAGGCATGAGCGGTCATGCCGGCGCGCGCGGATGCCGCAGTGACCTTTGCTTTCAGTTCTTCCGGCAAGCGGATGGTCGTGGTGGACATGGCGATCTCCTGAGGAATTGCTCAAGCCAACTGTAGCACATTCGTGCTACATGCGGCCAGCCGCCTGGCAGCCTACCAGATGCGTACGCGCTGCGCCGGCGGCACGTACATCTTATCGCCCGGTTTGACGTCGAACGCCGAATAGAAGGCCGGCAAGTTTTCCAGGGTGCCGTTGCCGCGGAATCGCGGCGGCGAATGCGGGTCGACCTTGATCAGGCGGATGGTTTCGGCCTCGCGCGCCTTGCCGCGCCACACCTGGGCCCAGCCGAGGCAAAAACGCTGATCGCCGGTGAAGCCGTCGATCACGGGCGCGGGTTTGCCGCCGAGGGCAATTCGATATGCTTTGTAAGCGATGGGCAAGCCGGAATTGTCGGCGATGTTTTCACCGAGCGTCAGTTCGCCGTTGAGCTGGTAACCTTCGAGTGGGCTGAAGGCGCCGTATTGCGCGACCAGCGCCTTGGTGCGGATGTTGAATTTGTCGTGGTCGCTTTTGGTCCACCAGTCGTGCAGGTTGCCGTCGCCATCGTACTGGCTGCCTTCATCATCGAAGCCGTGGCTGATTTCATGGCCGATGACCGCACCGATGCTGCCGTAGTTGACCGCATCGTCGGCGTTCACGTCGAAGAAGGGCGGTTGCAGGATGGCTGCGGGAAACACGACTTCGTTCATCTCGGGGCTGTAGTACGCATTGACCGTCTGTGGCGTCATTTCCCATTCGCCGCGATCGACCGGTTGCCCCAGCTTGTTCACTTGGCGTTTGAATTCGAACTCCCGGGC
>PMIH01000184.1 GCA_003158255.1 Rhodocyclaceae bacterium | reverse complement strand
ATTCCTCGTCCCTACCCAGACTCGCCCTTCGATCTCGGACTCGCCCATACCCCAACCTCAGCCTCCAAGCACCTACACCAATCGGCTGTTTGATTGTTAAAGAACTGTTGCTGCTAAGCAGCGAAGAGGGGCGGATTATACGTACAGAAAATGCGCCGTCAACGCCTATCGCAAAATTATTTCAGATCAGCGTCACGCGTGCGAATTTACGCTTGCCCACCTGCAGGACGATGGTGCCGCCAGCCTTCAAAACAAGNNCGCTGGAAGCGCGCCTCGAAGTCGGCGAGCGCGTCTTCGGCATCTTTCTGCGAATGGAAGCGGGCAACGATTTCCTGCGCCAGCAGAACTTTGACGTCGCGTGGATTGCGGCCGCAGGCCACTTCCGACTTCAGCTTGGCGATCTCGGCGTTGCCGCGGAACGACAGTAGGTCGTAGTAGCGCCACATCAGATCGTCCGACACCGACATCAGCTTGCCGAAGATTTCCTTGGGCGATTCGGCGATGCCGATGTAGTTGCCAAGCGACTTCGACATTTTGTTGACACCGTCGAGACCTTCAAGCAGCGGCATCATCAGTACGCACTGCGGCGTCTGGCCGTAATGCTTCTGTAATTCCCGACCGACCAGCAGGTTGAACTTCTGGTCGGTACCGCCGAGTTCGACGTCGGCTTTCATCGCCACCGAGTCGTAGCCCTGACAGAGCGGGTAGAGGAATTCGTGGATGGCGATCGGTAGCCCACCGGCGTAGCGCTTGGAGAAGTCGTCGCGCTCCAGCATGCGCGCTACCGTATGCAACGCCGCCAGCTTGATCATGCCGGCCGCGCCCATCGCCTCGAACCATGTCGAGTTGAAGCAGACCTCCGTCTTTTCGGGATCGAGGATCTTGAAGACCTGTTGCCGATACGTTTGGGCGTTCTCCAGGATCTGCTCGCGTGATAGCGGTGGCCGTGTTGCGTTCTTGCCGGTCGGGTCACCAATCATGCCGGTGAAGTCGCCGATCAGGAACATGATGTGGTGGCCAAGGTCCTGAAAGTGGCGCAGTTTGTTGATCAGGACCGTGTGACCGAGGTGCAGGTCGGGTGCGGTCGGGTCGAAGCCGGCCTTCACCCGTAACGGCCGGCCGGTCTTGAGTTTTTCGACCAGTTCCGCCTCGATCAGCAATTCATCGGCGCCGCGCTTGATCAGCGCGAGTTGGGATTCGATATCGGCCATGAGCAATTAGGTTGTTTGACTTGACGCATTGACGGCAAAGGGAATTTTGCTAAACTCCGCCGGCCCTTTGTTCATCCAAGTGTCTATCGGCAAACGAAAAGATGACGATTTTAGCGCAACTGCATCGCTATCGCGACGCCAAGCCCGGTCCATTCTGGGCTTTGCTCGGCGTAGCCGCGATCTCCCTGTTCGGAATGGTGGCCGCGTTCGGCACCGCACCCGACACAGTGGTCATCGCTCCGCCCCAACGTCCCGTGGTGGAACAGTTGGCGCGTCCAAACATCGACGCACTCGACAGCGCCACTGACATTTTTGTCCGGGAAGAACGCGTTCAACGCGGCGACACGGTTGCCGCCCTGTTGTCCCGCCTCGGCGTGGGCGACGACAGCGCACTGACATTCCTTCTTGGCGATGCCAAGGCCGCCGCGATATTCCGCCAGATGAGCCCCGGCAAGCCCGTCACCGCCAAAGTCAGTGGTGACGGTACGCTGAGCACACTGGTTTTCCCGCTCAATGGCAGCAAGGATCAGGCGCTCGTGCTCGATCACGACAACGGCGGCTACCGGATCAGCGAACAGATGTTGCCGCTTGAAACCTACGTGGTAATGAAATCGGCCGAGATTCGCCATTCACTCTTTGGTGCTACCGATGCCGCCGGGATTCCCGACAGCATCGCCACCCAACTCGCGGACATCTTCGGCAGCGACATCGATTTTCATCGCGACCTGCGCACTGGCGACCGCTTTTCGGTGATCTACGAATCGATCAGCCATCTTGGCAAGCTGGTTCGCACCGGCCGCATTCTTGCCGCCGAATTCGTCAACGACGGCCACACCTATCGCGCCGTCTGGTATGAAGGCATGGACGGCAAAGGCGGCTACTACACGGCCGACGGCCAGAACATCCGCAAGGGCTTCCTGCGCTCGCCGCTCGAATTTTCGCGCATCAGTTCCGGCTTCAGCAACGCGCGACTACATCCGCTGCTGAACAAGATCCGGGCACACAAGGGCATCGATTTTGCCGCGCCGACCGGCACCCGCGTCAAGGCTGCCGGCGACGGCATCGTCGAATTCGAGGGCCGCCAGGGCGGTTACGGCAATGTCATCATCCTGCGCCACCAGAGCCAATACGAGACGGTCTACGGCCACCTGTCGGGATTCGCTGCCGGCCTGCACGTTGGCTCCCGTGTTTCGCAAAGCGACGTGATCGGCTTCGTGGGCGCCACCGGGCTGGCCACGGGACCGCACCTGCATTACGAATTCCGCGTCAATGGCGTCCACCGCAACCCGTTGACGGTGGCGTTGCCCGCGGCGGCGCCCCTTGCCGCTGACCAACTTGCGCGCTTCCGCGACCAGACGCTGGCCGAGATTTCCCAGTTGGACGACCTCCGCAGCCGCAACCTCGCCCTTCTCGATTAGTGCGGTGGAACTCTTCGTCGGCCTGATGTCCGGCACCAGCCTCGACGGCGTCGACGCAGTCCTGGCATCCTTCGATGACGGTCGCATCGTATGCCTGGGCAGCCAGCATGTCGCCTACGACGAAGCGATCCGCGCCGAGGCACTTGCCCTGCACGATGTCGGCAGCAATGAACTGCAACGCGCCGCACAACTCGGCAACCGGCTCGCGCATACCTACGCGGACACCGTCGCTCAACTCATCGCAAGAGTCAGTCATGGTGGTACGCCGATACGTGCCATCGGCTGCCATGGCCAGACCGTACGGCACGCGCCGCATCTCGGCTACACACTCCAACTCAACAACCCGGCGCTGCTGGCGGAACTCACCGGCATCACCGTCGTCGCCGACTTCCGCAGCCGCGACATCGCCGCCAGCGGACAGGGCGCGCCGCTCGTGCCCGCTTTCCACGACGCGCTCTTCCGCTCGGCCGACAGCCACCGCGTCATACTGAATCTCGGCGGCATCGCAAACCTGACCAACCTCGCGCCCGGACATCCCACCACCGGCTTCGACTGCGGCCCCGGCAACATGCTCATGGACGCCTGGGCGCAAGCGCATCTCGGCCAACCCTACGACAAGGACGGCGCCTGGGCCCGTACCGGGACAGTATTGCCGCAACTGCTCGACCGGCTGCTGACTCACCCGTTCTTCGCCCTGTCGCCACCGAAAAGCTGCGGCCGCGAGGAATTCAACCTCGGCTGGCTGAAGGCACGACTATCCGGCAATGAACGGCCCGAGGANNTGTATGTCTGCGGCGGCGGCGCCCGCAACGGCTGGCTGATGGCTCAGCTTGCCGAGCGCGCACCCGATTGGCGTACCACCACGACTGACTCTCTGGGCCTGCCCGCCGATCAAGTCGAAGCCATGGCCTTCGCCTGGCTGGCCTGGCGCACGCTGCATGGGCAGCCAGGCAACCTGCCTGCCGTCACCGGCGCGCGCGGCCCGCGCATCCTCGGCGCGATCTATCCGGCGTAGAACGCGGCCTTAGCGGGCGATAGTCCGGACGTACCGCACCTGCTCCAGCGAAACGCCACCGCGCACATAGGGTCGCTTGACGCCGGATTGTTCGCTGAAACCGACGGTCCGATAAAACCGGCGCGCCGCGCCGTTATCGACGAGCGTCCAGAGACTGAGTGTGTTGGCGCCCAGCGCGGCCGCTGCGGAAATGCACCCGCGACAAAGCGCCCGGCCGGATCCGCGACACCAGAAGTTCGGATCGACGTAGAGCGCCAATATCTCGTAAGTACCCGTGGGCGCGTCGTCATCGCGGCTGGGACCGAACTCCAGAAAGCCGATGACCGCACCGTCGGCTTCAGCGACAAACACCCTCGACGTACCGGCGACGATAGATTCCTTCCACTTCGCTTCAAGGTCGGCAATCGACAACGCGGCCAGTACCGATTCAGGAAACAACGGGCGATAAGCAGACCGCCAGGAGGCCACATGAACCTGCGCGATCGCGGGCGCATCATTCAGCTCGCCAAGACGAATTTTGCAAGTATGCGACATGAATCGATGCGCGAAAGGCTAAGGAGTGCACGAACTCACGATTGTTGCGTGTCGAAAATAAGTTTGAGCCCCAGCGCGGACATGATCGCACCAGCGGCACGATCGAGCCACGCTTTCGACGCGAGATACCGTGCGCGCGGCGCAGGGGATGACAGCGCAAGGGCTACTACGGAATACCAGATTGTTTCGATGGCAAAGATCATGATCGGTAGCGCGACCAGAGCGAACGACGGAACCTCGCTTGGCAACAACGAAGCAAAGACGCTTGCATAGACGATGGCGGTCTTGGGATTGCTGACCTGAGTCGTAAGACCGAGGATGAATGATCGCCAAACCCGAGTGGGACTGCCTTGAGATGATGTGACCTCAAGTACCAATGGTTGTCGTGCACTCCGCCAGATTCGATAACCCAGGTAGAGCAGGTATGCACCGCCGCCCGCCTTCAGGACGAGATGGAGCAACGGAACGGCAGCAAGAATGGCAAGCACGCCAAGAAGCGCAACGACCGAGAAGAAGACACCTCCAACGCCCATCCCTACTGCCGCGGCTATACCATCTTGCCGAGAGACGGCAAGGGAAGTGCGCGCGACCATGATGAAGCTCGGTCCCGGGCTCATTGCGCCGAGGGTCAAGGCCGCAGCAACGCTTAGTATTGAAGCAGACAACTCCATTGAGTAACTCCTTTGGACGATAGGTGCTAACGGTCAGCGATCTGCCGAAGGGCCCAGCGGCTTTTCGTAAGTGTGTTGCGTCTTCTTGCGCAGGAAACCGAGACGCTCATAGAAGGGATGCGATTCGGCTCGGGTGATATTCGAACGAACCCGAATGGCCGTCAGCCCCTGTCGGGCGGTCCATTGCTCGGCGGACGACACCAGTGCCTTGCCAACACCCGTTCGCCGGGCCGAAGCCGCAACGACAAGGCCCGTGATCTCCGCCGCTTCCCCGGATTCCAAAGACACGCGGCGCTCGACGACCATCCAACCCGCAAGCCGATTCCCCTCGGCGTTCGCCACGGCCACCAGGTACTTCGGAGACGCCATGAGTTTCTTGAGATTTTGCCGAATCTGCTCGGTCGTCGCGGGATAACCCAACTCTCCGGAAAGACGCGCAATCTCGGCTGAGTCGTCCAACTGGGCGGGGCGGATTCGATGGTTCATGGCAAACAAATGTGGGGCTGGGTACGCTGTGCATATTGGCGAAGCAGCCTCTGTAGGGCAAACAGCGCAACAACATCAAAGGTCGTGTGCGCGACGATAGCCGCAGGCAAGCCGACATTCACGAAGGTGTAACCCAGCAGGAGACTGACGACAAAAATCATGACGGCGAAACCTGCCTTCGTCCAGTTCATGGAGCGGAATTGGTAGGTCCCGGAATGCAAGAGGACGAAAATCAGACTCGACCACCAAAGACCAATGATCGGTTGAATGGCGCCGCGAAAAAGAACTTCCTCGCCGAATCCTGCGAACATCGCCATCCAGAGGGGATTCAGCCCGGAAAAGTCGATACGTGTGCCAAGTTCGGCGAACTGATTTCGCAGTGGTGCCAGGAAGGGGATAACCCGGATACCGACGATGACCGGCACACTGGCGGCCAATGCAATCGCAACACCCCATGCGACTTGATCGACGAACGGTTGGCCGTCGAGCGCGATTGCCAGTAGCGGCCGGTCACCGAAAATCAGATTGATAAGAAAGGCCATCGCGACGCAGATCGCCCAGACGAAGGCGAAATTGCGAACACCTGCCTGGGCTCGCTTTACGGGTTCAACCATCGCAAACAGTCTCCTCTGTGCCTGCGTTCAGTACGCCTTCGATTGCCGAAATGCTTTCCGTCATTGGCGTGCTGTCACAGATGGCAATGATGCCATCAGAATCATGTGCCGCGCAAAGTCAGTCGTCATGGTACGCCGTGTACAGCGCCCAAAAAGCCAGACGGCCACCTGCGGGTGGCCGTCGTTTGCCGGGACTACGCAGGTTCAGTGATCTTCCTTGCGGAACTTCTCGTGGCAGCCCTTGCAGGATTCGCCAAGCTTGCCGAACTGCGCCTTGACCGCGGCAGCGTCGCCGGTTGCCGCCACCCTGGCCATTTCGTTGGCGGCCTCGTTGAACGCCGTTGCGACCTTGCTCACGCCCTCGTGGTCGGTAAACAACGCCGGCTTCACTTCGGTTTCCTTCCAGCCCATGCCCTTGTCCGTACCGGACATGTACAACTTGCCCATACCGGAATTGGCGACGGCCTGAATCACATTGGCCGCCTGGATGACCTCGCCCTTGTTGTACTGGCCGTCGAGGTTCATCTTGATGCGGCCCATGTTCCAGGCCATGAACTTGTAGCCGGACTGGCGGAAGGTGATGGCATCTTCCGGCTTCGTCTGCGCCAAGGCGGCGCCCGATAGAACGACCAGCGAAAGGCCGATTGCCGACA
>PMIH01000031.1 GCA_003158255.1 Rhodocyclaceae bacterium | reverse complement strand
CATCGAGCGCGGTGGTGGCCTCGGTAGCATCGCGATCACCTACGGCATCCCGCAACATCGCGTGCCGTTGGTGCGGCTGGGTGGCCTGCACCTGCTGGGTTCCATCGTCATTCTCGCCGCCAGCACGATCATGGAAGGCGGGCCGGTGTCGCTGATCGGATCCGGCAAGTCCATGGACGAGGAAGAAATGGTTGGCGCCATGGCGCGTCTGATGGTTGTCGCCCTGCCCGTCATCGCTGCCTTCTGGTTCGCGCCGCTCCTGACGGCATGGGACGAGGTGCCGCCGCTGAAATCGGTCTTCTTCAGCTTCGTCGCCTGCTGGCGTAACTGGCGGGCCTTTGCGGTTTTCATGCTCACCGCCGCCGTCGTCGCGATCATTATTCCCGGTGCGCTGCTGATCGCCGCCAGCGCCATGTCCGCCGACCTGCTCAGCGTGTTGTCGATCGTCCTCAAGATGCTGCTCATCTTCGTCATGGCACCGATCATGATGGCGACGGTCTATGTCAGCTATCAGGATGTTTTCCACGGCAGTGCGGCTGGTGATTGAGAAACCGCTCGGCATTCTCGGTGGCACTTTCGACCCCGTCCATAACGCCCACTTGCGCCTCGCGGAGGAGGCCTTGCGCCAGCTCCGGCTCGGCGAAGTGCTATGGATTCCCGCCGGACAGCCCCGCCATCGGGCGCCGCCCGTGGCCGGTAGCGAAGATCGCCTCGCCATGGTCCGGCTGGCTGTTGCGCCCCATGCCGAATACCGTATCGACGATACGGAAATTCGTGCCGACGAACCGAGCTACACCGCGCCGACGCTCGAACGCCTGCGTCGGGCGTACGGCAAGCGGCCGCTGGTACTGCTGATGGGCGCCGATGCCTTTCTCGGCCTGGCCAGCTGGCATCGCTGGCGCGAACTGTTCGGGCTGGCGCACATCGGCGTGGTGTCACGGCCGACTTTCGCGCTGGGCCCGGACGCCATGCCCGCCGAGCTTGCGGACGAATTCCGACGTCGTCACAAAACGCAGTTCACCGCCCTGGCGACCGCCCCGGCGGGAGCCGTAGTCCCGTTTGCGATGGAAGCCGGCACCGTATCCTCGACGGAAGTAAGGACAAAACTCCGCCAGGGCGGCGCGGTCGACGAATTGCTGCCGGCCCCGGTTCTCGACTATATTCGCCACCATCGGCTTTACTCTTCCTGACAATGCAGACCGCCAAGCTACAGCGCATCGCCGTCGCCGCCCTTGAAGGCATCAAGGGGCACGACATTGAAGTCATCAACACCAGCAAGCTGAGCTCCATGTTCGAACGCATCATCATCGCCAGCGCCGACTCGACGCGGCAGGTGAAGGCGCTCGCCCGCAATGTGCGCGAGAAGGTCGAAGAGGCCGGTGGCGAAGTCATCGGCGTCGAGGGCGAGGACTCGGGCGAATGGGTACTGGTCGACCTTGGCAGCATCGTCGTTCATGTCATGCAACCGGCTGTACGCAGTTATTACAACCTCGAAGAGCTGTGGCAGGTGAAGCCGAAGCGAGCGACTAGCCGCAGCGACGACGGAGCGGCGGCGTGAAACTGCTGGTGGCCGCCGTCGGCCATCGCATGCCCGCCTGGGTGGACGAAGGCTTCGCCGAGTATGCCAAACGCATGCCGCGTGAATCACCGCTCGAACTCCTGGCCGTCAAGGCCGAACCGCGCAACTCCGGCAAGCCGGTGCCGGCCCTTATGGCGGCGGAAGCCGAACGCCTGCGCGCGGCGTTGCCCGGCCAGTGCCGGCGCGTCGCGCTCGACGAGCACGGCGAGGACATCTCGACCGACAAGCTCGCCAAGCGGCTGTCGGCCTGGGCCCGAGAGGGCGACGATGTCGCCTTCCTGATCGGCGGCCCGGACGGCCTCGATGCCGGACTGAAAGCGCACGCACACGAAGCCATTCGTCTGTCATCGCTCACCCTGCCACACGGACTGGTCCGCGTCATCCTCGCCGAGGCCCTCTACCGTGCGACCAGCCTGCTCAGGGGTCATCCCTACCACCGCGAATGAACGTCCTGCCCACTCGCATCTACCTGGCTTCGCGCAGCCCACGGCGGCGCGAATTGCTGACGCAGATCGGCATCCAGTTCGACATGCTGTTGTTCCGCGACGATGCCCGTCACGATCCGGAACTGCTCGAGGCGACCGTCCCGCACGAGAATCCCGCGGAATATGTCTGCCGGGTGGCGCGCACCAAGGCCAACCACGGCGCGCACTTGAGCCGGGAACGCAACCTGCCGCAGCGCCTGGTGCTGTCGGCGGATACGACGCTGGACCTCGACGGCGAAATCGTCGGCAAACCTCGCAACGAAGCCGAAGCGGTGGTGATCCTGACCCGCTTGTCCGGACGAACGCATCGCGTGCTGACGGCGGTTGCCGTCGCCAGCGAGCATCAGCTTGAACACGTCCTGTCGGTCAGCGATGTCCGCTTTCGCGCCTTGCATGAAGACGAGATTCAACGTTATGTCAGAACCGGCGAGCCGATGGACAAAGCCGGCGCCTATGGCATCCAGGGCCGCGCCGCGATGTTCGTCGAGGAAATTCGCGGCTCCCACTCCGGCATTGTCGGGCTGCCGCTGTGCGAGACCACCCTGCTGCTAAGACACTTCCGCTTCCCGATATGAACGAAGAGTTCCTGATCAACTTTACGCCGCAGGAAACCCGCGTTGCCCTGCTCCAGCAGGGCGTCGTCCAGGAACTGCATATCGAGCGTACCAACGGGCGCGGCATCGTCGGCAATGTTTACCTCGGCCGCGTGGTGCGCGTATTGCCCGGCATGCAGTCGGCATTTATCGATGTCGGCCTCGAACGCACGGCTTTCCTGCACGTGGCCGACATCTGGAGCGAAAAGACGGGCAATGGCCACGATGGGCCGCGGCCCATCGAACGCATCCTGAGTGAGGGCCAGCAGTTGATGGTCCAGGTGCTCAAGGACCCCATCGGCACCAAGGGCGCGCGCCTGTCGACCCAGGTTTCCATCGCTGGCCGCCTGCTGGTGTACCTGCCTCAGGAAAAGCACATCGGCGTTTCCCAGCGCATCGAGGACGAGGCCGCGCGCGAGCAGTTGCGCGCCCGCATCCAGCAGCTGCTGCCGGCAGAGGAGCAGGGCGGCTTCATCGCCCGCACCATGGCCGAAAGCGCCAGCGAGGCCGATCTGGCCAGCGATATCGCTTACCTGCGTCGGCTCTGGTCGGAAATTCGGCATCGGAGCGAAGGTGCCAAGGCGCCGGTCATGCTGCATCACGACCTCACGCTTGCCCAGCGGGTATTGCGCGATCTGGTCAGCCTGGAAACGAGCCGGATCCTGATCGATTCACGCGAGAACTTCCAGAAGCTGTCGGCCTTCGCCCATGAATACATGCCGTTGCTGGCGCCGCTGCTGGTGCACTACACCGGCGAGCGCCCCCTGTTCGACCTCAATGGTGTCGAAGAGGAAATCCAGCGCGCGCTGGCACGCCGGGTGGACCTGAAGTCCGGCGGCTACCTGATCTTCGACCAAACCGAGGCGATGACGACGATCGACGTCAATACCGGCGGCTTCGTCGGCCTGCGCAACTTCGACGACACCATCTTCAAGACCAACCAGGAGGCGGCGCAGACGATCGCCCGCCAGCTGCGGCTGCGCAACCTGGGCGGCATCATCATCGTCGATTTCATCGACATGGAGTCGGCCGAGCACCGCAACGCCGTCCTCGGTGAATTCAACAAGGCGCTGGCGCGCGACCACACCCGCGTCACCGTCAATGGCTTCACGGCCCTCGGCCTGGTCGAGATGACGCGCAAGCGCACGCGCGAGTCGCTCGCCCATGTCCTCTGCGAACCCTGCCCGGCCTGCGGCGGCCGCGGCGAGATCAAGACGGCGCAAACCATCGCCTACGAGATCCTGCGCGAACTGCTGCGCGAGGCGCGCCAGTTCAATGCCCGCGAGTTCCGCCTGCTGGCTGCACCGGCCGTCATCGACCTCTTTCTCGACGAAGAATCGCAGGCGATGGCGATGCTCTCGGACTTCATCGGCAAGCCGGTCTCGCTGCACGCCGAATCCAGCTACACGCAGGAACAGTACGACATCGTCCTGCTGTAACGACACGTTGAAATTCGGCTGCGGCCGGCGTACCTTGGCGCTTCCCCAACCGACAAGAAGGCCGCGCCATGAGCCAACAAGAATTCGATAGTCTCTTTCCCGAGTTGCGGCTTTCCCGCCGCGGCTTCATCGTCACTTCGCTGGGTGCCGGTTTCGCGCTCGCGACCCAGCCGATCATGGCCCAGACGGCCATCAAGACGGACGCCAACGGGCTGACCGCGGGCGAAATCCAGGTGCCGACCGCCGACGGATCGCTGGCCGCCTATCGTGCGATGCCGGCCAGCGGCACGAAGCTGCCGACGGTTTTGGTGGTGCATGAAATCTTCGGTGTCCATGAGTACATCAAGGACACTTGCCGGCGCCTGGCCAAGGCCGGCTATCTCGCTATCGCTGCCGAGATGTACGCCCGCCACGGCGACGTGTCGAAGATGAGCAACATCCATGAAATCCTCGACGGTCCGGTGGCTGCCGCCACCGACAGCGAGCACATGTCCGACTTGGACGCCTGCGCGGCCTGGGCGGCAAAGAACGGCGGCGATCCCGACCGGCTGGCGATCACGGGCTTCTGCCGCGGCGGCCGTACCACCTGGCTCTACGCCGCCCACAATTCCAAGCTGAAAGCGGCCGTATCCTGGTATGGCGCACTGGATGGCGCCGCCACCGCGAATCAGCCCAAATGGCCGCTGGACCTGGCGGCGGAAATCAAGGTGCCGGTGCTCGGCCTCTACGGCGGCAAGGACCAGGGCATTACCCAGGACGACGTCGAAGCGATGCGCGAGGCCCTGAAAAAGGCTGGCAGCAAATCGGAATTGCACGTCTATCCGGACGCGGGGCACGCCTTCCATGCCGACTACCGACCCACCTACCTCAAGGAACCGGCCGAAGACGGCTGGCGCCGGATGCTGGCGTGGTTCAAGGCCAACGGTGTCTAGGCGCGCCTAGTCGAAATAGCTGCGCGCCTCTTCGAAACGGTCGGCGAACCACCCCTCGCTCAGGCTGTCGGTACGAACCTTGGCTTCGCCCCGGCTGCTCGGCGCGTGGACGAAACGACCTTCGCCGATGTAGATGCCGACGTGCGAGTGGTGCCGATGCAGCGTGTTGAAGAACACCAGGTCGCCGGGTTTCATGTCGCTCGTCGCGACCGGCCGGCCTTTGCGGGCAATGTCGGCGGCCGAGCCAGTGAGGCGTATGCCCGCCGCTCGGTCGAATACATAGCTGACCATGCCGCTGCAATCGAAGCCGGCCGCCGGGTTCCTGCCGCCAAAGCGGTAATTGGTGTCCAGCAAGCCGAGCGCGAACAGCACCACGTCCTCCGCGTTCCCGGTGCGGCGTACCACCACGCCTGACTTTGCATCGCCCGCATCGGGCGCAGTCGACACCGCGCCGCAGCCCGCGAGTGCGAGCGTCACCGTCAGCAGGAACCATCCGCGATGCATCATCGTCTCATCCTAGCCGGCTACACTTGTCGCTGTCGATGCGATCAAAGGAGCAAAGTTCATGCAATTGCGCGACCCCAAGCTGCTGCGCGACCAGGCCTTCATCGATGGCGGCTGGTTCGGCAGCACGACGACCTTTCCCGTCACCGATCCGGCCAGCGGCGAAGTGCTCGCCCGCGTGCCCGAACTCGGCACCACCGAGACACGCCGCGCCATCGACACCGCCAACGCCGCCTGGCCGGCCTGGCGCGCATTGACGGCACGCCAGCGCGCCGCGGTGCTGCGCCACTGGTTCGACCTGATCCTCGCCAATGCCGACGATCTGGCGCTGCTGATGACGCGCGAGCAAGGCAAGCCGCTGGCCGAGGCGAAGGGCGAGATCATCTATGGCGCCAGTTTCGTCGAGTGGTTTGCGGAAGAGGCTAAGCGGATCTACGGCGATGTCATACCGTCGCCGGCGGCCGACAGGCGCTTGGTGGTGCTCAAGCAACCGATCGGCGTCTGCGCCGCCATCACGCCCTGGAATTTTCCCATCGCCATGATCACGCGCAAGGTGGCGCCGGCCCTTGCTGCCGGCTGCACGGTCGTGATCAAGCCGGCCGAGCAGACGCCGCTCTCGGCGCTGGCGCTGGCGGAGTTGGCGCATCGGGCCGGTTTTCCGCCGGGCGTTTTCAACGTCATCACCGGCTCCGCGACTGCGGCACCGATCATCGGCACTGAACTGACGTCCAACCCGGTCGTGCGCAAGCTTTCCTTCACTGGCTCGACGGAAGTTGGCCGGCTGCTGATGGCGCAATGCGCGCCNNGAGGGCGCCATGGCCTCGAAATATCGCAACGCCGGCCAGACCTGTGTCTGCGCCAACCGGCTGCTGGTTCAGGATGGCATCTACGATGCGTTCGCCGAACGTCTGGCAGCCAAGGTTGGCGAGTTGAAAGTCGGCGCTGGCGTCGAACAGGGAGTCACGCAGGGACCGCTGATCGACGAAGCAGCACTCATCAAGGTAGAAGCGCTGGTCGCGGACGCCGTGGCCAAGGGTGCGCGGGTGCTGGCCGGTGGCGGCCGGCACGGGCGTGGCGGAACGTTTTACCAGCCGACGGTGCTCGCCAATGTCAGCACCGACATGCGCTGCGCGCGCGAGGAAATATTCGGCCCGGTGGCGCCGCTGTTCCGCTTCAAGAACGAAGCAGAAGCGATTGCCCTGGCCAATGCAACCGAGTATGGCTTAGCCGGCTACTTCTACGCCCGCGACCTGGGCCGCGTCTGGCGCGTTGCGGAGGCGCTGGAGTATGGCATTGTCGGCGTGAACACCGGCATCATCTCCAACGAAGTCGCACCCTTTGGCGGCGTGAAGCAATC
>PMIH01000056.1 GCA_003158255.1 Rhodocyclaceae bacterium | reverse complement strand
TTCACCGTGTAACAGGCGACAGCCAGGCCGGCGGCGCGAATCGCGGCAATCGCCGCCGCGGTCGCCCGGGTCGCATCGATGTGAATGGCGAGCGCGCCGGTTTGCCGAACGAGGGACTGCCAATCGTCCGGCAACGCTTCAACCAGCAGCGCATTGGCGTACCACGACGACTGACTTTGCGCGGCGATCAGTGCCGGCAGCGAGAACGAGGAAATCACGCCATGACCGTTCCAATGCTCGGTTAGCGCACGGCCGACGACCTGGCCAAGCCGCGCATCGTCGCCGCCCGCGACCGCCTTCAGTTCGATGTTGGCCCACAGGCCCAATTGCGCGCAACGTTCGAGCGCCTCGGTCAGTAGGGGCACCGGCTCGCCTTGCAGGTCGAGCCGCCGCAATTCGGTCGCAGTTATCGCGTCGACCCGGCCATGGCCATTTGTGGTGCGATCAAGCGTGTCGTCGTGCATCAGCACCGGTACGCCATCGGCCGACAGCATGACGTCGAATTCGACGCCGCGGCAGCCGATGCGCGCGGCGGCCGTCAATCCAGCCAGACTGTTTTCCGCCGCCAGCCGGCCGCCGCAACGGTGGGCGACGATGCGCGGGTAGGCCAGGTCACTGCGGGGTTGCATTCGCCCGGGTCATTGCCTTGTCGAGCGCCTCTTTCGCCGGCCGGTCGCTCTTCCAGACCATCTCGATTTCTTCGCTGAGAATGGCGCGTACGCGGTTGCGCGCAAACCCGGAATGCATCCGCGCATCGGCTTTCTTGGGCATCGACAAGCGCTTTCTGGCCGCATCGATCACCGCCGGGGAAACACCGGCCGCCTTCAGTTCGTCAAGCGCACCGGTGGTCATCGGCAGGAAGCCCGTCGCCCGCACCCAGTCGCGCTGTACCTGCGGTCGCAAGAGAAAGCTGAAGAAGCGCGCCGCCACCTGGTAGTCGCCCTTCTTCTTGCCCGGCAAGGCCCAGAGTGCGGCGCCATCGGGCAGCACGTTAGCCGGCTGTGCACCGCGTATATCCTCGTAGTAGGGAAGTTCCGCGACACCGACCGAAAATTTCGCCGACCCCAGTTCGGCATGCAGCCCCGACTCGCCGGTCAACATTGCGCAGTCGCCGGCGAGAAACTTTGCGTCGCCCTCGCGGGCCGGCCCAAAATAATGGAAGTAGCGGCTCTTTTGCCAACTGGCCAGGCGGGCGAGATGTTTCACCTGCACCAAGTTGTTGAAGGCGTAGTGGTCGCCACGACCGCTCTTGACCATTACCGGCTCGCCGTGCTGCGATGCCAGATTTTCCATATGTACCCAGGCAAAGCGCGAGGTCGTCAGCGGGCAGGCGTAGCCGGCGTCGGCCAGCGCTCCGGCAGCGTTCTGAACCTCCTGCCAGGTTCGCGGCGCCACCGCCGGATTCAGGCCGGCCTTGATGAACGCATCCTTGTTGTAAAACAGGACGGGCAATGCCAACGCCATTGGCAGCGCCTGCGGGCGTCCGCGCAAGTCATCGACGGCATCGGCAATCTGAGGCAGGAAGATGGCCGCATCGAACGGCTGGTCGCCTTCCTTCATGACCTCGAATATCGGTTTGAAACGAGGAATGGAATCGAAGAAAAGACGCGCATCGTCGTCGTCCATCAGTGCCAGATCGGGCAGCTGACGGCGATCCGCCACGCCTGATAACTCCTGTAGCACCACCTTCTGCTTGCCCTTCTGCTCGTCATTGAAACGCTGCACCTGTGTTGCCAGAGCGTCGAGCGCCACGCCGGTCAGTGAGTGGCGCAAGACAATTTCCTGGGCTGGCGCCGCCTGGCTTGTCATGATGGCGAGCAGGGCAATTATCGCTTGTCGCATTCGCATGCTTTTCTGCCTCGAGTCGACTCGAAAGGAAGCCAAGTGTAACTGGCCCGCCGGCATCCCGACGCCCGTCTGGATGCAGCGACTATAGCTTGGCTCGCAAATGCCGTAGAATCAGTAACGTGCGCCATGAGGCGAAGGATTTACATGCGTTTCTGTCACTTGCGTCCATTTCTCGCCCTGTCGTTCGCGATCGTTTTGGTTGGTTGCGAACTGCCGGGTTCGGAAGACCCGGCCAAGATTGCCGAGGCCAAGGAGGCTGACGGCAAGGCCGTCGGCGGCGCCTGCCGTCATTCGGGCCGTGCGCTCGAAGACTGCTATGTGATGAATCCGAAGGCGCTGAAGTCGGCCGTTTATGCTGGCTGGCGCGACATGGACGGCTACATGCGCGAGAATAACATCAACGCCGTGGTGCCGGACCTTGTCGATGCCCCCACCGGCGGCAAGGACGACAAGGCCGCAGCACCGCCGAAGAAGCCCGACGATAGCGACAAGAAGCCCGCTGCCAAACGCAGTGCAGCCCCGGTAGCGCCCGAACCACCGCTGCCGCGCCGCTTTACCTGATTCCGCCAGCCACTGGGTGGCCGATTCCGGTAGAATGCAGGCCACGCGCCCTGCCGGTTGGCGTGCTTCAAGAGGAAGTTTACGTTCGCCTTCCAACACCACAATCGCCTGAACCGGTACCCGCCTCAATGCTGAGGGCGGGCAGGCCGCTTCGGGAGATTTCATGAAGTTTGCTGACCTCGGGCTGATGCCCGAATTACTCCGAGCCGTTGAAGA
>PMIH01000189.1:1982-13149 GCA_003158255.1 Rhodocyclaceae bacterium | reverse complement strand
CCCTTGCGGGTCTGCGCCTGGTTGCCCATGCACAGCGAACAGCCGGGAATCTCGACACGGGCGCCGGCACTGCCGAAAGCACTGTAATAGCCTTCATTGCGCAGCATCATGGCGTCCATCTTGGTCGGCGGCGCAATCCACAGCTTTGCGGGCAGATCGGTCTTACCGCTCAGCATCTTACCGGCCGCGCGGAAGTGGCCGATGTTGGTCATGCACGAGCCGATGAAGACTTCGTCGATCTTCTCGCCAGCGACCTGCGACAGCAGCTTGACGTCGTCGGGATCGTTCGGGCAGGCCAGGATCGGCTCCTTGATCTCGCTCATGTCGATCTCGAAGACGGCGGCGTACTCGGCGTCGGCATCCGGTTCCAGGAGTTGCGGATTCGCCAGCCACGCTTCCATGGCGGCGATGCGCCGCTCCAGGGTATTCCTGTCTTCGTAGCCGCTGGCGACCAGCCACTTGAGCAGCGCCACGTTGGAGCGAGTGAATTCGATCACCGGCTTCTTGTCGAGACGCATGGTGCAAGCTGCGGCGGAACGCTCGGCGGACGCGTTGGCCAGTTCGAACGCCTGCTCGACGTTGAGGTTGGGCAGCCCCTCAATTTCCAGTATGGCGCCGGAGAAGACGTTCTTCTTGCCCTTCTTCTCGACCGTCAGCAGACCGCGCTGGATGGCGACGTACGGAATCGCATTCACCAGATCGCGCAGCGTGATGCCCGGTTGCATTTCACCCTTGAAGCGGATCAGCACCGATTCCGGCATGTCCAGCGGCATCATGCCCGTGGCGGCCGCGAAGGCGACCAGGCCGGAACCCGCCGGGAAGGAAATGCCGATCGGGAAGCGAGTGTGCGAATCGCCGCCGGTGCCGACAGTATCCGGCAGCAGCATGCGATTGAGCCACGAATGAATCACGCCGTCGCCCGGACGCAGGGCAACGCCACCGCGGGTNNGTCCTGGGAACCGACCGTGGTCATTCTCGGCTCGCAGTACGCACCGGGACGAACACCCTTGCCGGCGGGCAAACCGCAGGCACGGCCAACGATCTTCTGCGCCAGCGTGTAGCCCTTGCCGGTATCGGCCGGCTGCTGCGGCAGACGGAACAGTGTCGAGGCAGGCAGGCCAAGGGCTTCGCGCGCCTTGGCGGTCAAGCCGCGACCGACAATAAGGTTGATACGTCCGCCGGCCTTTACCTCGTCGAAGATCACGTCCGACTTGATCTTGAATTCGGCGATCACCTGACCGTTCTTGAGTGCCTTGCCTTCGAGCGGGCGCAGCTCGATCACGTCCCCCATCTCCATCTTCGACACATCGAGCTCGATCGGCAGAGCGCCGGCATCTTCCATGGTGTTGAAGAAGATGGGCGCAATCTTGCTGCCAAGACAGACACCGCCGAAGCGCTTGTTCGGAATGAATGGAATGTCTTCGCCCGTGAACCAGAGCACCGAGTTGGTCGCCGACTTGCGCGAGGAGCCCGTGCCGACGACGTCGCCGACGTAAGCCACAAGATTGCCCTTGGCCTTGAGCGATTGCAGCAACTTGAGGGGACCGATCTTGCCCGGTTCGTCCGGCTCGTTGCCGGGGCGCGCGTTCTTCAGCATGGCCAGCGCATGCAGCGGAATGTCGGGCCGGCTCCAGGCGTCGGGTGCCGGAGAAAGATCGTCGGTGTTGGTTTCGCCCGTGACCTTGAACACGGTCAAAGTCAGTCGTGGTGGCACGCCGTCCCGCGAGGTAAACCACTCGGCGTCAGCCCACGACTGCATGACCGACTTGGCGTTGGCGTTGCCGGCTTTGCCCACTGAGTCGGCGAGCATCTTGACGTCGTTGAAGTAATCGAACACCAGCAGCGTGTTCTTCAGCGCCTTCGCTGCCGCGTCACCACACTCTTTGCAGACGAGCAAGTCAATCAGCGGTTTTACGTTGTAACCACCCAGCATGGTGCCCAACAATTCGGTGGCGCGCAGCTTGGAGATCAGCGAACAGTTCTCCTCTCCCTTGGCGACGCGCGCGAGGTATTCCGCCTTGACTTTGGCGGCGTCATCTACGCCGGCGGGTACGCGGTTGGTGATCAGGTCGACAAGTGCTTCACCCTCTCCAGCGGGGGGGTTGCGCAGCAAGTCCACCAACTCCCGGGTCTGGACGGCCGTCAGCGGCAAGGGCGGAATCCCCATCGCGGCTCGCTCGGCAACGTGAGCACGATAGGCTTCGAGCATGCCGGATTCGCCGTCGGCAATGGACGCAATAGCCGCGTTCAGCGTGGCGCTCGGCCGCATGGCGCCGGCCGTCTTTTCGAAGTCGGGCCGGTAGTAGCCGCCCATCTCGACAGGCTTCCCTTGAGCCGCCGTCAGTTCGGCCAGGATCTTCGCCTCGTTCTCGGTCAGCGCCTTGGCAACCGGCACGAACTTCGTTTGTAGTTCCTTGTCCTTCGTCTGCTCGGCCAGAGCCTGCGCCCAATACATGGCCAAGTAGAAATGACTGCCGCGGTTGTCGAGCTCGCCGACCTTGCGCGCCGGCGAGCGGTTATTGTCGAGGATCTTGCCGTTCGCCTTGTCGAGCGTCTCGGCCAGAACCTGTGCCTTGTCGTTCTTGAAGGTCTGCGCGAGATGTTCGAGCGACACGCCAAGCGCAAGGAACTCGCCGAGCGAATCCCAGCGCAGGTAGCCTTCCTCCTGGAACTGCTGCACGTGCTTGGGCGCGGAGCCGCCGGCGCCTGTCTCGAACAGGCCACCGCCGTTCATCAACGGCACGATCGAGAGCATCTTGGCGCTGGTGTTGAGTTCGAGAATCGGGAACAAGTCAGTCAGGTAATCGCGCAACACGTTGCCGGTGACGGAGATCGTGTCCTGGCCCTTGCGGATACGCGCCAACGACTCGCGGCAAGCCGCCGCCGGTTCCATGATCTTGATGTCGAGGCCCTTGGTATCGTGGTCCTTGAGGTACTTGTCGACCTTGGCGATGATCTGCGCATCATGGGCGCGGCTCTTGTCCAGCCAAAAGATCGCCGGCGTGTTGGACAGGCGCGCGCGCGTGACGGCGAGCTTGACCCAGTCCTGGATGGGTGCGTCCTTGGTCTGGCAGGCGCGGAATACATCGCCCGCTTCCACCCTCACCTCAAGCAAGGTCTTGCCGGAAGCATCGACGATGCGCACCGCGCCGTCGCCCGCGACTTCGAAGGTCTTGTCGTGCGAGCCATATTCCTCGGCCTTCTGCGCCATCAGGCCGACGTTGGGCACCGAGCCCATGGTCGCCGGATTGAGTGCGCCGTTCTTCTTGCAGTCTTCGACGGTGGCGTCGTAGACACCCGCATAGCAGCGGTCCGGGATCATCGCCAGCGTGTCCTTGGCCTTGCCGTCGCGGCCCCACATCTTGCCGCCGTCACGAATCATCGGCGGCATCGAGGCGTCGATGATCACGTCGGAAGGCACATGCAGATTAGTGATGCCCTTGTCGGAGTTGACCATCGCCAGTTCCGGGCCTGCCGCGTAGCAGGCCTGGATATCGGCTTCGATGGCTTTGCGCTGATCTTCCGGCAACGTAGCGATCTTGGCGTGCAGATCGCCCAGACCGTTGTTCGGGTTCACGCCCAGCGTCTTGAAAGTCGCGGCATGCTTGTCGAACACGTCCTTGAAAAACACGGACACGGCATGGCCGAACAAGACCGGGTCGGAGACCTTCATCATGGTGGCCTTGAGATGCAGCGACAACAGCACGCCTTCCTGCTTGGCAGCCTTGATCTGCTTCGCGTAGAACTCGCGCAGGCTCTTGACGTTCATCGCGCAGGCGTCGATCACTTCGCCCGCCTTGAGCTTCAGGTTGTCCTTGAGCACGATGGTCTTGCCGTCCTTGCCGACGAACTCGATACGGACGCTGGTAGCTTCCGGCACCACGGTCGATTTCTCGCTACCGTAGAAGTCGTTGGCATCCATTTGTGCCACACGGGTCTTGGAATCGGTCGCCCATGCGCCCATGCGATGCGGATGTTTCTTGGCGAAATTCTTTACCGACAGGGCGGCACGACGATCGGAATTGCCTTCGCGCAATACCGGATTGACCGCGCTACCGAGCACCTTGCCGAAGCGAGTCTTGAGTTCTTTTTCGGCGTCGTTCTGCGGGCTTTCCGGGAAATCGGGAATCTTGTAACCCTGGGCCTGCAATTCTTTGATGGCCGTCTTCAACTGGGGCACGGAGGCGCTGACGTTGGGCAGCTTGATGATGTTGGCNNGGAAAATTGGCGATGATCCGGCCGGCGAGCGAGATATCCTTGGTTTCGACACTGACGCCGGCAGCGGCGGTAAATGCCTGCACGATGGGCAGCAGGGAGTAGGTCGCCAGCGCCGGAGCTTCATCAACCTTGGTCCAGTAGATCGTCGGGTTCGTCATGCTATTCATACCTCACAATAACGTTGATATCCGCTCGCGATGTCACGAGACGTGTGTGCATTGGGAAGCCGGCGTGCGCGTATCCATGTTGCGGCCTCGATTAATGTGGTCATCGATCTCGCCCGCGCATCCAACCATGCGCCCGAACAGAAATGCGGTAAACGCCGCTGTTTCCAGTGCCTCTTCGGAAAATGCCCCGGACCGGTAGCGCGGCCACAGCAACTTCAGCAACAATGCCGCAATCACCGCGTCGATATTGACGCAGAAAACGTTTGCCGTTACGCCCGTGTCGAACAAGGCCTGAACGAGCGCGCTATAGAAGTCGTGGAAGACGTTAGTCTCTCCCCGCTCCTTGAACAACCCTGACAGATACACTTCACGCGGATCCTTGTTGACCACTTGGCCCTTGAAGACCGGGTGATTGACGCCCGGGATGTTGCGCACACCTTCGCCAACGCCTTTGCGCGCCTTCTTTTCGGCCCCGAACACCTCGGCGAACCGGGTGCCCATGGCCTTAAGGTCGAGGCCGTGGTTCGGATTTCCGGCGTCTTCGAGCTTGGTGTTGCCGAATTGCTCGATCAGGAACTGGATGCCCTCGAAACCGTTGCCGCCATGGGCGAAACCGGTATGAGTAAGGAAACCGATCATGGCCTTGTTGATCTGCACGCGTTCCGGCGATTCCGGGCCATCGGCGGAGACGGCGCCCTTGCAGCCTTGTGCGGAGATGGTGCCGACGCCATTCGAGATGATGAGCCCCAACAACATCTGGAACGGGAAAAGATTGTCCGGTGTGGGCCTCTCGCCCAGCAGGGCCAAATACGCCAACTCGGTGGCGGACCACTTGCTGGCAAGTTCCTTTGACGAGATGCCGCAGAAGCTGTCCGCCTTGTGCTGGGCTCCATCCACCGAGGCGCCGATGATGGTGGCGAACAAGTGGGCATACCAGGGAAGATTGCGGGCCGTGGTGCGGGAAATCTTTTTCCGGATCAGCGCGCTCCAGCCGATGGTCGTCGTGATCGCCGCCAGCACCGCGTCTCCCGTCGGGTTGCCGAGGGCACGCAGGTAGTCGACGAATACCGACTTGGTACCGCGCGCCTTCAGGCCGACCAAAAGAAGCTCGGCCTTCGGGTCGGCCTTCTTGCCGACCAGAACCGCAAGCTGTTTGGCATCGGGCTTGATCGCCGAAACATCGAAACCTTCCTGGTCGCCGGTGAGCAGGCCGGAACGGCCGAACAGTTCGATCAAAACGTCGGCCGCCTTGCGCGCGCCGTCGACCCGCCGCGGGCCATCCATGGTGCAGGCAGCGGCGAGCACCGTGTTAGGCGCATTGCCGGCCGCGCGGGCGCCGTCAGCAGCGGCGATCGCGGGATCGCCGAACAGATTCACTTCGGCGGCGACGGCGGTGTTGAACAGCGCGAGATCATTGTCGTCGCTTGACTCATGGATGAGTGCAAGAAGGTAGTTCGACTCCAGCGGATACTTGGCGGTATCGAGAATCGACACCCCGCTGACCTTGGTCACCTGCGTCTTCGGGTCCATGATCGAACTGCCGGAGCGATCCTTCATCGACTCGCGCGGGAAGGTCGCGCCGACCTGTTTGGAGAGTTCGGCGATCTGATCCTTGTAGGGCTGGATCGGCTCGACCAGCGGAATATCAAGTTCCCGCGGCAGCGGCATCCCCTGGTTGTCGCCGAACCAAGGCTTGAGCGTCAGGTCGCCTTCGGGGGCAAAGTCGGGCTCGATGCCGTTGAGCTTCATCACCGCCGTCAGCGCTTCCGGGATGTGGGCGATGTTGGTCACCACGGCCCCGGCTTGCGAGACGATGGGATTCTCCGGCGAGTAGATGCCGTCGACACGCAGGATGCGCTGGAACCACTTTTCCTTCGCTTCGGCGCCGTCACCGGCGCCCGCGATCGCACCCGCGTGGCCGACCGCGCGCGTGAGCTTCGCTTTCCAGCGACCCACCACGCAGGCAATCACCGGCTTCTTGAACTCAAGGTTCGCTTCATAGTAGCCGCCCGGTTCGATATACATCACCGCTGCCTTGGTGCGCGCATCATGATCGAATGCATTCGCAAATTCGGGCGGGGCAAAGTGGATGTACAGGTCCTTGCCGCTGGAAACGCTGGTGGTCGTCCCCCATCCACCCGCGGCCAAATACGATGCCATGGTGGTAGTGAAGTTACCGGAGTTCGAGTAGATGGCGACCGAACCCTTGCGCAGCGACTCCTCCGGCTTGTCACCGCCAAGTGCACCGCCAAGACGGATGTGGTTCCAGGCGTCCGCAACGCCGAGGCAATTCGCACCAAAAACATCAACACCACGCTGCTGGGCAAGGGCGCGGATTTCGCGCGCATCGTGCACCGACACCTTCTCGGTGAGAATGATGATCTTCTTGATGTCGCTGTTGACGCGCATCAGTTCGAAAACGCCGTCGCGCACAGCCGCTGGTGGCAGGTAGACCACCCCGGTGTTGAAGGTGTGCCCGTCTTCCATGCCCTCGCGAACATTGTTGTATACCGGGATGTCGCCGGCCGGCGTTTCCAGCACTTCGCCGCGGCGGCCCGGGGAGGTGCCGAAGACCACGTTGCCGCCCGAGTAGGCATGGCTGACTGGTGTAACGCCGCGGGACTCGTTGCCGAGAATGTTCAGAACACAGACCCGGTCCTTGCACGTGGCCATCTCGGCAAGCGAGTTGATGCCGACGAAGTACTTGAATTTGCCGTTACCTTGATTGTTCATTGCGGTATCCATGCCGGGTCACGCCTCCACGCCCATTTGGCGGGCGAGCATCTCGCGGCCGCCTGCCTTCATCCAGCGATCCGCGGCCTGCGCGTAGCGCACAACGTCGGTCATCGCCGAGTCGAAACCAAATATGCGGTACGGCAAGCCCAGCGAATCGAACACGTCCTTGAAGGCCAAGAGGCCGCGCGACAAATTGGGGCCGCCACGGCCGATGACCACGTAGACCGGCGTCGGTCCGTGCTCGCTGAAGTACTCCCGCAGCGCGTCGGCCATGGCGCGGAAGGTGACGAAGATGTCGGTGTTATTGGCCTTGCCGCCGATGATGAACAACACGTTGGTCTGCTTCAACCAATGCTTGAGACAAATGCGCATGACCTCGCGCATCTTCTCGTAGGGAGGATTGCCGCCGAAGTCGGAAGAAATGATTGCGTCGTCGCCGAGGAACTCCGTCACCAGCGAATTCGCACCGCCGCCGAACGTCGGCGCCAGGATCGTGCCATTGGCGTTGATCACCGAAACGTCCGACTGACCCTGGTAGGTGCGCAGCTGGTTGATCTCCTGCTCGAAGTCGGAATAGTCGACAGCAAACAAGTCGTTGGGCAGGTTGAGGCGCTTAATGCGCGGATCGTCACGATCGAAGCCGCACTTGAAATCGCAGGCCACCGGAGTCAGGCTGCCCTTGCCCGTCGGCATCATGCGAATCGGGTTGAGTTCCAGCGTCGTCATGCCGTTGTGATGGAAGAGGTCCCACAGCTTCGGCAGGTTCTGCGCCAGCGGCGAAACGATTTCCTTGGGAGCGTTCAGGTCGCACAACGCGTTGGTGATGACGAAAGACTTGAGGCCGGTGAGTGGGTCGAATGGCACCTCGACGATCTGGTCCTTCGGCAACTCCTCGATATCCATGCCCCCACGATGCGTAATGGTTAACGTCGGCGCGCGGAAACGCGTGGAGTCGGCAATCGAAACATAGACCTCATGCTCGGCGGGCACGGCGCCCTCGAAGGTGACGCCCTGGGACTTGGCGACGGCGTTGCCATGGCGATGCTCGATGAAGTAGAGCCGCTCCTTTTCCTTGAGCGCCGTCTTCAGGTCCTTGGCGCGGCCCAGCAGGCCCGCCTTGCCCTTCTTTCCGACGCCACCGCGAAAGATCGGTTTCACGAACACCTCGCCGTGGCGGGCGATCAAGTCCTTGATCTCGTGATCGCAGGCCTCCGGGCCGCGAATCTCCGCGGTCGGAAAGTCCACCAGCTTCAGGAGCTTGGCTCCGTAAAGCATCCCGGTAATCTGCATTTCTTCTCCCTTCGAGCGACTTGCTCTTAGTATTCCTGCGGCAGCGTCTTCAATTCGGCCCAGGAGTACACCGGGCCCTTGACGCACACGTAATCCTTGCCCACGTTGCAGCGCCCGCACTTCCCGACGCCGCACTTCATCTTGTTTTCGATGGTGGTGTAAATCTGCTCATCCGTGAAACCAAGCTTTTGCAGGTTCTGGATGACGAACTTGATCATGATCGGCGGGCCGCAGGTGATGGCGATCGCGTTGTTCGGCGACGGCGCCTTGTCCATCAGGTTAGCCGGCACGAAACCGGTGTAACCCTTCCAGCCATCTTCCGCCGCATCGACCGAAAGCTGCACGATCGCCTTGCGCGCCAGTTCCTCGAAATCGGCCTTGTACATGATGTCGCGCGAACTGCGCGCACCGTAGAACACCGTGATCTTGCCGAAGTCCTTGGCATTGGCCACGGTGGTCTGGATCACCGGCCAGATCGGCGCCAAGCCGACACCGCCGCCGACGAAGATCAGGTCGCGTCCCTTCCACTGGTCGAGCGGAAACTGGTTGCCATAGGGGCCGCGAATGCCGATGACATCGCCGACCTTGAGGTCGTGCAAGGCGGTGGTCACGCGGCCTGACTTCATGATCGAGAACTGCTTGTAATCCTTGACCGCGGGCGCGGAAGCGATGGAGATCATCACCTCGCCCTTGCCGAACAGCGAGAGCATGGCGCACTGGCCGCACTCGTGATCGAAAGCGCCGCCTTCGGGAAATTCGACGCGGAAGGTCTTGATGGCGCGGGCACCACGCGTTTCCTCTTCGATGCCGGTGATGCGCGCCAGCGCTGGCAGATAGACGTTGGCGTTCATTGGCCGGTCACCTCGGTTGCGACGCGGACGATGTCGATTCCCACCGGGCAGTGGGAAATGCAACGGCCGCAGCCCGTGCATTGCTGGATGTTGTGGTTCTCGACGAAATACAGCAGCTTGTGGGACACCCGCTGCCGCAGTCTCGCGCCCGTGTCGTGACGGGGGTTGTGGCCGGACGAGTGCATGGTGAAGTCCGGGAACTGGCAGTTATCCCAGGTGCGGACTCGCTCGCCGGTCAGGGGCGAGCTGCCGGTGATCTCGTCGTTGATGTCGAAGCAGTGGCAGCTCGGGCATAGATACGTGCAAGCGCCGCAACCGATACACGCCCGCGCCAGCTCATCCCATTTCGGAGAATCGAACTGTTCCTTGAGGCCCGCAGCCACCTTCTCCATGGCCGCCAGCGTGCGCTGAGGATGCTTGTCGGCATCGGCATGAACCTTGGCGACCGCCTTGCTGTCCGCCGCCTGCGCCTTGTCGAACAGTGCCGCGCCACTCTCAATGATTTCCTTTCCTTTGGGCGTGATGGCCTTGACGTGATAGCACCCATCCAGCTCCGTCATCAGGACATCGAGGCCGTCCTCGGAATGCGGCGAGCCGCCCACCGACAGACAGAAGCAGTTCTGGGATGGCGGCGAATTGCAGGCCAGGCCGACGAACACCACCTGGTCCCGGCGCGCCTGGTAGTAGGGATCCTTGAAGCCGCAGGTAAATACCTTGTCGTTCCTGACCATGGCGCGACCGTCGCAGGGCCGTACGCCGAACACCACCGTCGGCGCCGCCGCCGGCAAAGTCTCGGTGAGTTCCGGGGCTTTGCCACTTTCCTGGCGGAAGCGATAGAGCACTTCGCGCTGGGGGAAGACGAAGCCCTTCGCCGGGCGAACCGTGTTGCCGTAATCGAAATCGACCGACGTACCGGCCACGACCTCGCTGAAGTTCCAGAGTCCGTCAGCAAAGGCAGGCGCGAAGACCCGGGCGCGGGACCCGATCTGGGCGACCCACTCGCTTAAGCGTTCTTTCTTGAGGATCGTTTCCATCGGGCTACCTGATGAAGTCGTTTGGATCGCCGTCCCGGAAGGACGAGATCAGCGACGGCTGGGCAGGGTCCGTTCCCGGCGTGTACTCGAACATCTCCAGCGCTTCCTGCTCCAGCGAGGTGTTGAGCAGACGCAGCGGAATGTTGACCGGACAGACCCGCTCGCATTCGGCGCAGTCGATGCAGCGACCCGCGAGGTGCATGACGCGCACCATGTGGTACATGGCATTTTCCGCAGGCGTCGTGGAACGCTGAATCCAGCGGATGCGATTGGCCTTCTCTTCGGCCGTCGTCGTCGGACTGACGATGAACGAGGTGCTGTCGACCACGCACTCGTCGCAATAGCACATGGGGCAAACGGCCCGACAGGCGTAGCAGCGGATGCAGCGTTCGAAATGGCCGTCCCAGAAGGCCGAGCGCTCTTGCTCGGACATCGCAGCGACGGACTTGACCGCGGCAAAGCGGGCGTTGTAGCCGCGCTCATCCACCTTCTCGCCATACAAGGTGTCACTGACAGACGGGTAAGCAGTCGTACACTCCAGGCAGCGATCCGCCAACACATCGGCCGCCGGGAGCGTGGCTTCGCCGCTCATGGTGGATACCTTGATGTTGCCGGCACCGTCGTAGGCCGCCGACCTGGCTTCCTTGCCACGCAGGGCGTCGGCCACTTTCCGCGTGTCGATAACGCCGCCGCCTTCGCACGAAACACCGAGAATCACCACCTCTTCGCGGGCAATATGGTTCTCCTGCAAGAGCACGTTGATCGCGCGGCTGTCGCAGCCCTTGGCAATCACGGCCAGCGGCCGCGTATCCGGCGTGCGTTCCGCCTTCTGGCGCTTCTTTTCGTTCACCAGATAGAGGGCGAGGTTATG
>PMIH01000189.1:0-1956 GCA_003158255.1 Rhodocyclaceae bacterium | reverse complement strand
TCTTGGCCTTCAGCTTGCGTTGGGGGCCAAGGGCCTTGATGTCTTTCACGAATTCGGCCACCACCTGGGCGTACTTGGTACCCTCGGCAGCGGAAACCCAGGACATGCGAAAGCGGTCCGACTCCAGGCCAATGAACTTCAGCAGCTTCTGCACCAGATAGATCCGGCGCCGAGCGAAAAAGTTGCCCTTGAGATAGTGGCAGTCGCCGGGGTGGCAGCCGGACACCAGCACGCCGTCGGCACCCTTGTTGAAAGCCGACAGGATGTAGAGCGGCGACACGGAACCCGAGCACATCACCTGAATGGGTACCGCGTTGGGCGGGTATTGCAGTCGTGACACACCGGCCAAGTCGCTGCCCGCCGACGAGCACCACTTGCACAGGAACGCCACGATCTTCGGCTCGAACTCCTGGGTTTCCTTCTTGGCCACAACCGGAGCTTCTAGGACTTCGGACACCTTGGTCATCCTCCCATGCACGCACTGATCATTTCGAATACTTGCAACTGCGTGACGTTCTTGACGTCGATCGCCGCCCGCACGCAGGTGCCGGAGCAGGTACCACAGCCCTCGCACAGAACCTCGTTCACGTGCGCCTTGCCGTTCACCAGCGTGATGGCCTCGAACGGACAGGCATCGACGCACATCTCGCAGCCAGTGCAGTGTGACTCGCGCACCTGGGCAATTGCAGGGTTGTGTTCCAGTTCCGGCTTCGACAGCAGTTGGATCACCTTGGCCGCAGCAGCGCTGGCCTGGCAAACCGTCTCCGGAATGTCCTTCGGCGACTGCGCCGCACCGGTGAGGAAGATGCCGCCAGTGACGGACTCCACCGGACGCAGCTTCGGGTGCGCCTCGGCGAGGAAACCATCCTTGTCGCGGCCAATCTTCAGCGTCTTGGCAATCTCGGCCGTGCCCTTCGACGGCACCATGGCCTGAGCCAGCACCACCATGTCGGCGTCGATCTCGATGTTCCTGCCTGAGAGCGTATCGACGCCCATCACCTTCAGCTTGCCCTTGGACTCATAAACCTTCGAAACTCGTCCGCGCAAATACATGACGCTGTCGCGTTCCATGGAACGCTGGACGAATTCCTCGTAGCCTTTGCCGCCGGAGCGGATGTCGATGTAGAAGACGTAGGCATTCCCCTCCGGAACATGGTGCTTGTACAGCGTGGCGTGCTTGGCCGTGTACATGCAGCAAATCTTGGAGCAGTAGGCGCAATGGTTCTCGGGGTCGCGGGAACCGGAACACTGGATGAAGACGACGTTCTGCGGTTCCTTCTGGTCCGAGGGGCGCAGCACGTGGCCACCAGTGGGGCCCGATGCCGAGCACAGGCGTTCGAACTGGAGGCCGTCCAGCACGTCCGGGTAGCGGCCGTGACCGTACTCGCCCAGCTTATCCTTGCCATAGAGGTCGAAACCGGTTGCGACGACGATGGCACCGATATCGATCTCGGTCGTCGTCGGCTTCTTGTCGTAGTCGATGGCGCCGGCCTCACAAGCCTTCTTGCACTTTCCGCAGACGACGGGATTGAGGCCAAGGCATGCTTCCTCGTCGAGCGTGTAGCTGGCAGGAATGGCCTGTGCGAACGGGATGTGGATGGCGCGCCGACCGGTCAAGCCCTCGTCGTATTGGTTGGTGGTCACAACCGGGCAGACCACCGCGCAGTCATCGCAGATCTTGCATTTCTCGGGATCGACGTACTGGGCCTTGGTTTGAACCTTGGCCTTGAAGTTGCCGACAAAACCGGAAACGGACTTGACCTCGCTTTGCACCATCAGCGTGATCTTCGGATGCTTGGACACCTCCACCATCTTCGGCGACAGGATGCACTGCGAGCAATCCAGCGTCGGGAAGGTTTCGGAGAGTTGGAGCATGTGGCCGCCAATCGTGGCCTGCTTCTCGACCAGCACGACATCGAAACCGGCGTTGGCCAGGTCGAGCGAGCACTGGATGCC
>PMIH01000071.1:3345-4331 GCA_003158255.1 Rhodocyclaceae bacterium | reverse complement strand
CTCGGACAAGGCGCTGCTCAAGCTCGCGCGGCGCCGCGGGTTGGCGCAACTCTTCGCCATCGTCACGCCGCAGCGCGCGCTGGAAATCTAGATCGAAGTCAGGCCGCTTCGCGCTGCAAGACACGGATACGCGGCGCAATCTTCTTTTGCAGCGTGCGCGTCGCGACCCGCATGTCGTATTCGGTTTGCAGGTTCAGCCAGAAGCGCGGCGCCATACCGAAGAACAGCCCCAAACGAATGGCCGTGTCGGCAGTGATCGGCCGAGCGCCATGAACCAGTTCGCTGATGCGGCTGGGTGAAACGTCGATGTCGGCGGCAAGCTGCCTGGCCGAAATACCCATCGGCTTCATGAAATCCTCCAGCAGGATCTCGCCGGGGTGAATTTCTTCGAGTAGCGCAGCCATCTTCAGCTCCTAGTGATAATCGACAATCTCGACTTCGTATGCACCGTCGTCCCGCCAGACAAAGCACACGCGCCACTGATCGTTGATGCGGATGCTGTGTTGCCCCTTACGGTCGCCCTTCAGCGCTTCCAACTGGTTGCCCGGCGGAATCCTGAGACTCGCCAGTTCGGTCGCCGCATGCAATTGCAGCAACTTGCGCCGCACCACCCGTTCGATATTCCGGAACCGGGCAACGGCTCGGCTTTGGAAAAGTCTCTCGGTGTCGGCGCAAGCGAACGACAGGATCATGCCGAATTATGTTCCGCGTCACGGAACCCGTCAACCGGAACAACAAGGCTGGCGCTAGAGATCGGTAATGCGCGGCTTGCGGCCGGCGCGCGAGAACAGCAGGTCGAATAGGGGATTCGGCAGTAGTCGTAGCAGCTTGGCGACGATGGCCATCTGCCATGGAATCACGGCGTAGCTGCGTCCCGAATCGATGACGCGGGCGATGCGCTGCGCCGCCTCATCGACGGGCAGGATGAAGGGCATCGGATAGGTGTTGACTGCCGTCATCGGCGTCTCGATGTAGCCGGGCGCCAC
>PMIH01000071.1:0-3328 GCA_003158255.1 Rhodocyclaceae bacterium | reverse complement strand
CGCTCGAATACCGGCTGGTCGCCAGCTTCCCTGGTCAGCGTGCCGACGGAAATTCCTGCATTCGCGACCACCAGATCCGGCACCCCGGCGCGAGCGATGAAGTCGGCCGCGGCAGCTTTCATACCCTCCGCATCGGTGACGTCCACCGCGTACACGAAAGTCAGTCGTGACGGTACGCCAATCAATTGCCGAAGTTCGGTATCGCGCCGGGCGATCAGCCCGAGCGTCGCGCCCTGGGCCGCATAGTGCCGCGCGAGAGCCGCGCCGATGCCCGACGAGGCGCCCGTGATGACGACGCGCACGGGCTCTACTTGTTCGGCCGGTCTTTGCGCGCCTTTTCGATCACCTGATCAAGCACAGCCGTCATTTCCTCATGGCTACCCGCCTCGCCATTCACGAGTGCGTAACGGCCGTTGACGAACAGTGCCGGCACGCCGTCGAAACCGTACTGCGTCGACAATTGCTGGGCGCGTGCCACCTTGGCCTGAACCGTAAAGGAATTGAACGTATCGATGAACTTCTGGCGATCGACACCCTTGGCGGCCAACCAGGTGGCAGCGAGCTTTTCGTCGCCAAGATCCACGCGGTCGATTTGCACGGCGTCGAACACCTCTCCGTGTAGTCGATCCAACTGACCCATCGCTTCCAGAGTGTAGTAGAGCTTCGCCAGCGGCGCCCACGCCCCCGGTTTGCCGTCGCGGCCCGGGAACACGGCCGGGATACGCCGGAAAACGACGTCGTGCGGCACAACCTTCAGCCACTTCTTGAGAATTGGCTCCATGGCATAACAATGCGAGCAACCGTACCAGAAGAACTCGGTCACTTCGATCCTGTCACTGGCCTCCACCGGCCGTTGGGGACTGAGAATCCGGTACTGCTTGCCTTCAGTAAGCGGGGCCGCACCCGCCAGGGTTGCGGTGCCAAGAAGAAACATCCCGATCAGCCACATCAAATTGCGCATGAATTCATTCCCCTCTCTTATTTACCCTTGACCGGAGTGGCCTGGATGCCGTTCTGAGACAACAATCCACGCGCTCGGTTCATGTCTTCAACGCTCGAATAGGGCCCGGTGCGGACACGATACATTTTGCCCTTGTCGGCAATATCGACCTCCTGAACGCCCGCATCCAGCCCGATCAGGGCCAGCTTGGCCTTCAGATTATCGGCATCGGCCGGCTTCTGAAAAGCACCGACCTGAAGGAATTGCGGCTCCGAAGATCCCGACTTGGGTTTCGCGTCCTGGATTGCCTTGGTGTCGGCCGGAGTCGGTGCCGCCTCCTGGCTACCGGGGAGGATCTTGTAGAAGTCGAAGCGGGGCTTTTCTCCCACCTTGTCGCCGGGCTTGCCTGGTAATGGCGCGACGGTGCCCGACTGCTCGCTTTCGCCATTGCCCGGCCGGTCGGGGCGGACTCCCTTGTCCCGGAACGGCAGCGGCGACTTGTTCATCGTCCAGACGACGCCGAAGGCGATCAGCACACCCAGGACGATACCGATGAAAACGCCCAACAGCGTGCCACCGCGTTGCCAGTGCATCCGTGTCATTACATAGCCTCCGGCGCCGAAACGCCCAGAACGCGCAATCCGTTGCGCAACACCTGCCGAACCGCTACCGCCAGAGCGAGCCGGGCGTTTTTCAGTTCCTCGTCGTCGACCAGCAGCCGCTCGGCGTTGTACCAGCCATGGAAATCAGCGGCCAACTCGCGCAGGTAGAACGCCAACGCATGGGGCGCCAAATCGCCCGCGGCCTGCGCAATAACCTCGGGAAACGATTGCAGTTTGCCGCACAGACCAAGTTCCCGCTCGGACGCCAATACCGCCAGATTGGTTCCGGCAAGATCGCCTTCCCGTCCGTTCCATTGGGCGAGCACCGAGCAAATGCGGGCATGGGCGTACTGGACGTAATAGACCGGGTTGTCGTTCGACTCCGATTTTGCCAGCGTGAGGTCGAAATCCAGCGCCTGATCCTGCTTGCGCAGCAGGTAGAAAAAGCGGCAGGCGTCGTTGCCGACATCTTCGCGCAGTTCGCGCAGCGTGACGAAGCTGCCGGATCGGGTAGACATCGAAACCTTGGCGCCGTCGCGAAAAAGACTGACGAACTGCACCAGCGCCACATCCATCCGATTCGCGTCGAGGTCGAGCGCCTTGAGCGCGCCTTTGACCCGCGCTATGTAGCCGTGGTGATCCGCGCCCCAGATATCGATGACACGATCGAAGCCGCGCTCGAACTTGTTGGCATGATAAGCGATGTCGGACGCAAAGTACGTGTAGAGCCCGTTGTCGCGCTGGACGACGCGATCCTTCTCGTCACCGAAGGCGGTCGAGCGGAACCACTTGGCGCCGTTCTGAACATAGATATGGCCACGCTTCTCAAGCTCGGCGACGGCCTGGGCGACCATGCCGGTATCGAACAACGAGCGCTCGGAAAACCAGCAGTCGAAATGAACGCCGAATCCTTCGAGATCCTCGCGGCAATCGGCGAGCTGTTCGGTCAGCGCGTGCTGATGCACGTAGGCCCATTCCTCGCCGAGCAGGTCCTTGGCCGCCGCGATCAGGCCGTCGACGTGCTGTTCAAGCTGCTCCTTTTCCTCGGGCGTATAGCTACCGTCCTCACGCTGCGCTGGCGCGGCCGGCGCGCTCGCCAGCACGGCCGCGGCCGGGTGCACATAGCGATTGCCGTGGGCCTCGCGGATCTGCTGCGCCATGTCGCGCACGTAGTCGCCCTGATAGACGTTGGGCGGGAAGGGGACAAACTCGTCGAACAGTTCCAGGTAGCGCAGCCACGTGGACACCGCCAGGATATCCATCTGGCGGCCAGCATCGTTGACGTAGTACTCACGGCAGACCTGGTCGCCGGCAAAAGCCAGCAGGCAAGCCAGGCTGGCGCCGTAGGCGGCACCACGGCCATGGCCGACGTGCAGCGGACCCGTCGGGTTGGCAGAAACGAACTCGACCTGAACCTTGAGGCCGGACGCTTCACCACGTCCAAAATCGTCGCCGCGCGTCAATACGGCCTTCACCACCACGGTCTTGGCGGCCGACGCCAGCCGGAAGTTGATAAAGCCGGCGCCCGCAACTTCGGCCTTTGCCAGCATTGGCGAAACCGGCAGTTCGTGAACCAGCCGCTCGGCAATCTTGCGCGGATTTTCTTTGAGCGCGCGCGCCAGTTGCAACGCCAGATTGCTGGAGAAATCGCCGTGACCGGGGTCACGCGGCCGTTCCAGCTGAATATCTGCACTGGCGCCCGGAGCCACGCTCGCAAGCGCAGCCCGCAACAACTCAGCCAGATGGGTCTTCGGATCCGATGACATCAGGGTTCCCGTGGGCAAAG
>PMIH01000253.1 GCA_003158255.1 Rhodocyclaceae bacterium | reverse complement strand
GAGTGCATCGCGCAAATGCAGGCCCGGGATCGATCGGCCGGAACCCTTGATTTCGCCGGCGTTGCCGCGGGCGAAGGCGAAGGTGGGACGGTGCAGTTGCTCCTTGACGCGACCGGCGAGAATGCCGATCACGCCCTGGTGCCAGTCCGGGTCGAACAGCACGAGGCTGGCGCGGCTCTCCGCATCGAGATCGTCGAGCAGGATGTCGGCCGCTTCGCGCATGTCGGCCTCGATCGTGCGCCGCTCGCGGTTGATGTTGTCGAGCTGCTGGGCGATGTTCATCGCCCGCGCCGGATCGTCCGTCGTCAGGGCTTCGACGCCGAGCGACATGTCGGCCAGGCGGCCGGCGGCGTTGATACGCGGGCCGAGTGCGAAACCGAGGTCGAAGGTGCCGGCGCGCGTCGAGTCGCGCCCGGTGCCGGCGAACAGTGCCTTGACGCCCGCCTGCATGCGGCCGCCGCGTATGCGTTGCAAACCCTGGGCGACGAGGATGCGGTTGTTGCGGTCGAGTGGCACGACGTCGGCAACGGTGCCGAGCGCGACGAGGTCGAGCAGGTCGGCGAGGTTCGGTTCGGTGGCGTCGGCGAAGGCGCCGCGTTTGCGCAACTCGGCGCGCAGCGCCAGCATGACGTAGAACATGACGCCGACGCCAGCCAGCGCTTTGCTCGGAAAGCGGCAGCCGGGCTGGTTCGGGTTGACGATGACGGCCGCCGCCGGCAGTTCCGGGCCAGGCAGGTGGTGGTCGGTGATCAGCGTCGTGATGCCGAGGCGCGTCGCCTCCGCGACGCCTTCGACGCTGGCGATGCCATTGTCGACAGTGACGATCAGGTCCGGCTGCATTGGCGCGGCGAGCAGGACGACTTCCGGCGAGAGGCCGTAGCCGGTGTCGAAGCGATTGGGCACCAAATAGTCGACGGTGGCGCCAAAGGCGCGCAGCGCGCGCAGGCCGACGGCACAGGCGGTGGCGCCGTCGCAGTCGTAGTCGGCGACGATGAGAATGCGTTTCTTGGCGGCGATGGCGTCGGCCAGCAATGCGGCCGCGTCGCCGGCGCCCTTCAATTCGTCGAGCGGCAGCAGGGCGGCCAGGCGCGTGTCCAGCTCTGACTTCTGCGTGATGCCGCGCGCGGCGTAAAGCCTGGCCAGCAGCGGATGGACGCCGGACTGTTCGAGCATCAGCGCCGCGCGTATCGGCACCGGGCGGGTGACGATGCGGGTCATGGTTCGAATTCCGCGAGCGTCACGGCTTGACGCCAGAAGCGCCAGAGGTCGGTACGGGTCGCGGTGACGTGCAGGGCGCGGCCGTGGCCGGTGGCGATGAAAGTCAGTCGTCGTGGTACGCCGTGCTGTGCGCCTGCCAGGGCCGGCGCGATCCAGTCGCCCTCCAGCGCGGCCAGCGCGTCGCGCCAGGCCATGGCATCGAACGAGGCGAGCGAGGTGCTGAGTTGGTCGAGCTTTGCCAGCACGCGGCCCGGCGTCGGCGCGAAGTGCGCGGGCAACGGCGCCACGGTGCTGCCGGCCAGGGTGCCGAGCCCCTTCAGCAACGGGTCGTCGGTCCACAACTGATCGAAGTTCCGTTGCGCGCTTGCCGGCAGGCGGCCGCCGCCCCAGGGCCACAGGTGGTTGATGGTGGCGCGGCCGGTTTTCACGCGCGCCAGATTGACCGGATGGGCGTGCAGCAGCGGCTGCACCTCGGCCAGCAGGTGCCGCCATTCCGCACCCTGCGTGCCCGCCGGCAGCGCCGGTTCGACGGCCTGGCCGATGGCGTCGGGGAGCGGCCGCGTCTCGATGGCCGCCGGCTGTTTCAGGCGCAGGTGCCACCGGCCCGGCGTGGGCGCGACAATCTCGCCCAGCGGCGCAAAGAGTGGCGCCACGGCGTCGCGCAGCGCGGCGTCTTCCGCAATGCTCAGGCCGAGCTCGGCAGGGTCATCCGGCACCACCGCCCATTCCTTTACGCGCAGATGAACGGGGTCGATGCACAGCCAGTCGTCGCCAGCGGGATCACCGCCATCGCCGAGCAGGCGCAGGGCGGCGGCTGGCAGCGGTGCACCGCTGCCAAAGGCGTCGGCGAGCCACGCATCGGCGCTGGCCAGCGGCATGCGTCGGCCGCGGCCGAGAAGACGCGAGAGCGCCGGCAGCGGCAGGTCGAACGTAGTGTCGCGCAGAATCTCGCGTGGCCAGAGCAGGCCGGGCACGAGCAGGGTGAGATGCATGAGCCATGTTAACATGCGTGCCTATGCGCTACGAATTCTGGGTTGGCCTCCGCTATACGCGGGCAAAGCGTCGCAACCATTTCATCTCCTTCATCTCCCTCATCTCCATGTTCGGCATCGGCCTTGGCGTGGCGGCGCTGATCGTCGTGCTCTCAGTGATGAACGGCTTCCAGAAGGAACTGCGCACGCGCATCCTTGGCGTGGTGTCGCATGTGCAGATCTCCGGCGTCGGCGGCGAAGTCGCCAACTGGCAGCAGATCGCAGATATCGCCGCGCAAAACCCGCACGTGCTGGCGGCGGCACCTTATGTGCAGGCACAGGGCATGCTGGCGCTCGACCAGCAGGTGCGCGGCACCATGGTGCGCGGCATCCTGCCCGACGTCGAGGACAAGGTGGCCGATTTCGCGAAGCACATGAAGATCGGCAAACTCGACGACCTGGCGGCCGGCGAATTCAACATCGTGCTCGGCATGGAACTGGCGCGCGCGCTCAACGTCGGTATCGGCGACAAGGTGACGCTGATCGCACCGCAGGGGCTGGTGACGCCGGCCGCTGTGCTGCCACGCCTGAAGCAGTTCAAGGTCACGGGCCTGTTCGAGGTCGGCATGTTCGAATTCGATTCCGGTCTGGCGTTGATCAACATGCAGGATGCGCAACGCCTGTACCGCATGGACGACCGCGTCTCCGGCGTGCGCCTGAAAGTCGACGACCTCTTCGCCGCACCGCGCATCGCCCGCGAGTTGCTGTCCCGTCTCGACGCCGATGTCTACGCCAGCGACTGGACGAAGAGCCACGCCAACTTCTTCCGCGCCGTGCAGATCGAGAAGAACATGATGTTCCTGATCCTGTTGCTGATCGTCGCCGTCGCCGCCTTCAACATCGTCTCCACGCTGGTCATGGCGGTAACCGACAAGCAGGCCGACATCGCCATCCTGCGCACGCTCGGCGCCAGTCCCGGCAGCATCATGCAGGTGTTCATCGTCCAGGGCGCCATGATCGGCAGCATTGGCCTGCTGGTGGGCATCGCCGGCGGCGTCGCGCTGGCGCTCAACATCGAAACCGTGGTGCCGTTCATCGAACACCTGTTCGGCATCCAGTTCCTGGCCAAGGACGTTTATTACATTACGGAGCTGCCATCCGACCTGCAGTTGAGCGATGTCGCGGTCATAGCGATCATCTCGTTTGCGCTGACGCTGGTGGCGACGCTGTATCCGAGCTGGCGCGCCTCGCGCGTCAATCCTGCCGAGGCCCTGCGCTATGAGTGATGTGGTTCTTTCCTGCGCCGGCCTGAAGAAGACCTTCATCCAGGGCGATCTCAACGTGCCCGTACTGATGGGCATCGACCTCGCCATCGGTGCCGGCGAGCGCGTTGCCATCGTCGGCAGCAGCGGTTCGGGCAAGAGCACGCTGCTGCACCTGCTCGGCGGACTCGACGCGCCGAGTGCCGGCGGCGTCGCGCTGAAGGGTCGCGACCTCGCCAAAGTGAATGAAGCCGAACGCAGCCGGTTGCGCAACGAAAGCCTCGGCTTCGTCTATCAGTTCCATCATCTGCTGCCGGAATTCACGGCCGTGGAAAACGTTGCCATGCCGCTGCGCATACGCCGCATCGAGCGCGCCGCCGCCGAAGCCCAGGCGGCTGAAATGCTCGAGCGCGTCGGTCTCGGCCATCGCCTGCGTCACCGGCCGGCCGAGCTTTCCGGCGGCGAGCGCCAGCGTACCGCCATCGCTCGCGCCCTGGTCACGCAGCCCGCCTGCATCCTCGCCGACGAGCCGACCGGCAACCTCGACCGCCAGACGGCCGGCGAGGTGTTCGACCTGATGCTGAATCTCAATATCGGCGCCAGCCTGGTCATCGTCACCCACGACCCCGAACTCGCCGCCCGCGCCGGCCGCGTGCTGACCCTGCGCGACGGCGCGCTGGTGTAAGCGTCGAAAGTCGGTCGTGGTGGTACGCCGCCGTAAGCTGCGTGTGGGCGATCGACACGGTTCGGTAAGCCCGCCGCAGCCTTAGCGACTGATTCGGGTCCGTTCCCAGAACTGGCGTGGTGACAGGATGGCCAGGTCACCAACGGTATTGAGCGCGAGCAGTGCTTTGTCGCCCGTGACAAAACACTCGGCACCCGATGCGAGCGCAGCGGCGATCAGCGGCGCGTCGTCGAGATCGGGAATTCCTTCGGGAATGACGCTTGGCGTGGCGACGGTCACGCCTTCTGCTGTCATTAAGGCGATGTAGTCGCGCGTCACCTCGGCGGAGATGCGGAGCTTGGTGGTCAGGATGCGTCTGAGTTCGGTCAAGAGTAACGGGCTGACGATCAACTCGTGGTCGGCAAGGACGGACTCGAACAGTTCTGTGCATAAGCCGCGAGTTGCCAGCGCGCTGGCCAGAACATTGGTGTCGAGAAACACTTTCACGTTGTGTTACGACACGTCGCGAAAGACATCCTCATCGGTCAGGTAGCCGGCCGCCTCGGC
>PMIH01000014.1 GCA_003158255.1 Rhodocyclaceae bacterium | reverse complement strand
GCCGCGCTCATGACACGCCCTCGCCGCCGGGCCGCCCCAAGGCGAGGGCAGCCAGCGAAGCGGAGCCGCGCAGCGGCGAACCCCCGTCACCTCCCCGCGAGGGGAGGCCGGGAGGGGTGGGCGATTGTTGTTCCCGTTGCGATTTCACTTCCGGCAGGCGCAGCAGCGGCAGCACGTCGCAGTACTTCAGATCGTCTTCGCGCGCGAAACTCACCGCCGCATGGCCGTCGCGAACTTCGCCGACAATCGCCGCGATGGCCGCGCGCCACTGGGCCAGCGTCGCCGCCCAATCCACCGCCGCCTTGACGCCATCGACCAGCCCCGCCTCGGCACCCAGGCCGACAAAAGCGCAGTCGTCGGCGCGCACCTTCGCGAACATCACGCCCGCGGGTTCCGAACCGACGTAGGTGGCATAGACCGGCAACTGCGGCTCGGCGATGCGCGCACCTTCCCACTCCTTCGGTTTCGGGTCGCCAGTTTTGTAGTCGAGGATCACGTGCCGCCCGTCGGCAAGCTCGTCGATGCGATCGACCTTGAGGCTCAACGCGATGCCCGCGATCGTCACCTCTTCCTTCTGTTCGCACGCCACCACGGCGAACGGCACCGGCCGCGCGAGTTCGAGTTGCAGCCACTGCGCCAGCAGGGCTTCCAGCCGCGTCTGCTCCAGCGCGGCGAAGCGCGCGCTCAGCGCTTCCTCGCGCTCTTCGGAAAAAGCGGCCAGTGCCGCCGCGACGGCCGTGTGCATCGCTTCGCGCCGCGCCGGTTCGCTCAGCGCCAGCAACTCGGCCTGGCACCGCCCGGAAAAGAATTTCTCCATCACCCGGTGCAGCAGCGTGCCGCGATCCTGCGCATCCAGCCCGGCCACCGGCTCGTCCAGCGGCGCGGCGCCGAGGCGATAGCGATAGAACGCCCAGGCCGGACACAGCGCCTGCGCCTTGAGCAGATGGGTGCCGCCGGCCACCTTCTCGCCCGCGGCAACCGGCGGCGCCCGATGGTCGTCAAGCAGTTCGATCCGGCCGCGTCCCACTTGCGACTCGATCACCGAGGCGACGGCCGCCGGCGCCGCGCGCTCGGGAATATCCGCCAGCAGCGGACTGACGCGCAACTGCCGGTCACCCTCGCCGCGCGCCCAGGAAAACACCACCTCGGGCGCGGCATGCAGCAGGCGGCGCTGCACGCTGCGCGCGAATTCTAGCTGCACTTCGGCCGAGGCGTTCGACGACTTCGCGCGCCGCTGCATGTCCGCCGGCAACAGCGGATTGGGGCGCGGTGGCGGCGGCCAGACATCGTCGTTCATGCCCAGCACCCAGAGCGCATCGAACTCCATGCCAGCCGCTTCCAGCGGCCCCATCACCTCGACATTCGGCGTGCCCACCGTTTCCGGCTGAAATACGCGTTCGCGGCAAAGGCGGGCCAGATGGCGCTTGGCGTCGGCCACCACCACCTTGCCGAGCATCGCATCGAAGCTGCCCAGCAGGTCCAGCGTTGCGCGCCAGGCGTCGCGCGCCTGCCACTCGCGACTGGACAGCGTGCGCTCGCCCGGCCAGCCCGCCTGCGCCAGCACGTCGGCAAATACCTCGCTCCAGGCCGAAGGCAAACGCCGGCCGGAAAGCGCGTCCACCGCCTTCAGCAGCGCTTCGATGTGGCCGCGCGTTTTCGCCAGCCGCACGCCGCGCGCCTCGAAGCGCTTCACGAAAGTCAGCCATGGTGGTACGCCGATAGTGGGCGGCAAATGCCGCCGCATGGCCGCATCGAGCCGCGCGCGGCCGTCGGCTTCGTTTTGCCATGCCGACCAGTACGGCCCGCGCAACAACGCGCCCAGCGCTGCCTGCTCGCAACGCCGCGGCGTGGCGAACACCTGTAGCAAGGCGAGCGCCACGGCGACAACCGGCTGCCGCGCCAGCGGCGTGCCCAGGGAAACGTTGTAGCGGCGCGGCGATTCTGCGTTGGCCGGCAGCAAGGCTTCCGGGTGCAATGCGTCATCGAGCGCACCGACGAGCGACTCGCGCACGCTGCCGAGATCCGGCGCGACGATGCCCAGCCGCGCATCGGCATGGGCCGCCAAATGTGCCGCCGCCCACGCCGCCGCGGCGCGACATTCGGCGCGGCGGTCGGTACAGGGCGCGACCGCCGCCGCGCCCGCTTCGGCGCGCCCGAGGACGAGTTCCCGCACCGCCACGCCGCGCGCAGCCAGCACTCTCTTCAGCTCTGTTTCCTGCGGCGTAGCGCGGTCGAAGCCGGCGAACGCAACGCGCGCGGGCAGCCGCCCGGCGCCTGCGGCCAGGCAGCGAATCTGGAAATCGAACAAGCGCGCCGATTCCAGCCAGCCGCGCTGCTCGCATTCGCGACGGACATGGCGGCGCCAATCGAGAAACTGCTTCGTCTCCTCGCCCGCATCGGCCCCCGGCCGCAGGTTCCACACCGCGCAAAGGTCGTTGGCCTCGGTCGCTGCTGCTGCCAGCCCTTCGCGATCGAACAGCGCGTCTTCGCCGTCGACCAGCGCCGCCTCGATGGCCGCCTCCCAAAGCAGCCGCTCCTGCGCCACGGAAAGGACAAGGCGTGGCGCCTGCGCGGCCGAAATTGCGCCGCCCAGCAATGCTTCGGTAACGATGCCGGCCAGCCACTGGCCGGGCGTCAGTGCCGCCAGCGGCGCCCACGTGCGTTCGCCGGCCGCCGCCTGGGCGCGGTCGTGCGTGGCGCGCAAATGCCGCGCCAGCCGATGATTGACGCACAGGACCAGTTCGGCAGCCGATTCAGCCATGGCTCAGAAGAACAGCGTCAGCGCGCAGAGAATCGTGGTGCCCCAGAAAACGAATGCGTCGGGCTGGATGATCGATGACATGGCGAATGACCTCCGTGTTGGTAACGGAAGCCATTCTCGCCGGCGCCAGGGTCATGGCGTGAGCCTGCCGGAATCCTCTGTGCCAGCCTGCATTTCCGGCGCCTGCAAGACCCGCGCGGCGGTATCGATGGGCGCCAGGTCGCGGATTTCCTTGTCCTCGGGTGCGGCCTGCAAATCGCGGAACTTGCGCGCCGTGACCAGCACGCGCGATTCCAGCGAACCGACCGCCTTGTTGTAGGCACCGATCGCCTCGCCGAGGTTCTTGCCGACACCGGCCCAGTTGTCGGCCATGGTCGCCAGCCGCTCGTAGAGTTCCTTGCCAAGATCGCTGATTTTCTGCGCGTTCTCGGCCAGCGCCTCCTGCTTCCAGCCGTATGAGACGGCGCGCAGGAGCGCAATCAATGTGGTCGGCGTGGCAAGGATGACGCGGCTTTCGACGCCCGCCTCGATCAGGCCGGGATCGGCTTCCAGCGCGGCGCTGTAGAAGGTTTCGCCGGGCAGGAACAGCACGACGAAATCTGGCGAGGGCTGGAACTGCTCCCAGTAGGCCTTGCGGCCGAGCTTGGTCAGGTGGTCGCGCACGTGGCGCGCGTGGTCGGCCAGCTTGCGCTTGCGCACGGCCTCGTCGTCGGTCTCCAGCGCCTCCAGGTAAGCCGCCAGCGGCGCCTTGGCATCGACGACGATGTTCTTGCCGCCGGGCAGCTTGACGATCATGTCCGGGCGCAACCGTCCGTCTTCGGTGTCGGTCGATTCCTGCTCGTAGAAATCGCAATGGTCGAGCATACCGGCCATCTCGACCACGCGCTTCAACTGGATCTCCCCCCATCGCCCGCGCGTGTGCGGCGCGCGCAGCGCCTTGACCAGATTGGCCGTCTCCGTCTTCAACTGCCCCTGCGACTCGGCCAGCGAGCGCACCTGCTGCGTCAGCGTGGCGTAGGCGTCGATGCGCGACTTCTCGATGCCCGCGATCTGCTGTTCGAACTTGTCCAGCGACGATTTCATCGGCGTCACCAGCTCGCCGATCGCCTGCTGGCGCTTCTCCAGCTCGCCCTTGGCGGCGTCCTGTTGCCGCTCCAGCGACAGCTTCGCCAGCTCCAGGAAGCGCTGATTGTTGCGCTCCAGCGCATCCGCCGACAGCGCCTTGAACGCATCCATCATGCCATCGCGCTCCGCCTCCGCCTCGCGCGCCCGCGCCCGCA
>PMIH01000047.1 GCA_003158255.1 Rhodocyclaceae bacterium | reverse complement strand
TGCGCTTGTGACGGGGTTTCATTGTTTATCGAGTTCCTGGGCCAGGCGCTCGCGGTGCAGCGCGCGCAAAATAGTCTTCTGACGCATTTTCGCCAGCATCGGTTCCATGACCATGATGACGGCGCAGACAACGAAGCTGCCCCAGACGTAAAGGGCGTAGCCGCCCATGGCGAAAAATTCGGCGGGTGAATTCCAGTTCATTGCTTTACCTCCGGCAATTCCTTCACCCATTCGGTATGCGTTTCCCGCTCCAGGATGATGGCGCGCACCCGCATCAGCGCGACCGCGATCGAATACATCCAGAAGCACAACGCCATGATCAACATGCCCCACAACATCGTCTGCGCCATCGAGGGCGACTTCATCATGGAAACGGATGCACCCTGGTGCAGCGTGTTCCACCACTTTACCGAGAAATAGATTATGGGAACGTTAACAACGCCGACCAGGGCCAGAATGGCGCCGGCCTTGTCGGCTCGGCGCGGATCGTCGATGGCGGCCTGGAGCGCGATGAAGCCGATGTAGAGGAAGAACAGGATCAGCTCCGAAGTGAGCCGGGCATCCCACACCCACCACGTGCCCCACATCGGCTTGCCCCAGAAGGCGCCGGTCCACAGGCTGATGAAGGCCATCAGCGCGCCGGTTGGCGCCAGCGCCTGCGCCATCATGCCCGAAAGCCGGGTATTCAGCGCCAGCCCGAGCCCCGCCCAGGCGGCCATGACCATGTAGATGAACATCGACATCCAGCTTGCCGGAACATGGATGAAGATGATGCGATAGCCCTCGCCCTGAACGGCATCGGTCGGGGCGACGAAGAAGCTGATCCACAGTCCGATGGCACCGAAGACGGCCGTAAGCGCCCAGAACCAGGGAATCATCTTCCCCGCGAGCGGATAGAAGCTCTGCGGCGAAGCGAACTTGAACCAGTGGATGATTCGATTACTCAAGTGAAACCCTCAATGCCGCCGTGGTTGCCCACGGCGCGAAAAAAGCCGCCAGCGCCAGAAGCGCCGCCAGCAACGACAAATGCCCAGTCGCGCCCAGACCGGAAATATGGGCCTCGACCGCGCCGGCGCCAAAGATCAGCGCCGGAACATACAGCGGCAGAACGAGCAGGCTGAGCAACACGCCACCGCCTCGCACGCCCAGCGTAAGCGCCGCGCCGATGGCACCAATCAAGGACAGGAGCGGAGTGCCGAGCAGCAGTGCACCGACAAGAATACCAAGTGCGGACGCGTCGAGGTCGAACTGGACACCGAGCACCGGCGCCAGCAGAACGAGCGGCAGGCCCGATGTCAGCCAATGCGCCACTATTTTACCGGCGACCAGCAATCCCAGGGGTGTTGGCGAAAGCACCAGTTGTTCAAGGGTACCGTCGGCGTGATCGGTGGCGAACAGGCGGTTCAGCGAGAGCATGGTGGACAAGAGCGCGGCCACCCACAGGATTCCCGGGGCGATCTTCTTCAATAGCTGCGGTTCCGGGCCGATGCCGAGCGGGAACAGGCTGACGACGATGATAAAAAAGAACAGCGCCGTCAGGACTTCACTCTTGCGGCGCATGGCCAGCAAGAGGTCGCGGCGAATGATGGCGAGAAATGCGCTCATAGCCGGGCCACTTTCCCGCCTGGAATTGGCATGGGCTGGTGGCTGGTCAGCACGGCCAGGCCGCCATCCGCGAGGTGTTCGCCGATCAGCGCGGAGAGCATATCCACTGCCTTGACGTCGAGCGCCGTGAAGGGTTCGTCCAGTACCCAAAGGACGGCGTTTCGCGTCACCAAACGGGCCAGAAGCACGCGTCGTTTTTGACCTGCGGAAAGAAAGCGTACGGGGAGTTCCTCTCGGCCCTTGAGGCCGAAGCGGTGCAGGGCGGCCATGGCTTCGCGGTCGTCGAGCGAGCGTCCGTCGAGCGCGGCGGCAAGCTTGAGATTTTCCAGCGGCGTGAGTTCCTCCTTCACCGCGCCGTGGTGGCCGAGGTAAAGCATCTCGCGGCGATAGTCCTCGCCCAGGCGGTGGGTGGGTTCGCCGCGCCAGATAATCTCGCCTTCGGCCGGCGGCGACAGACCGACCAGCGCGCGCAGCAAGGTCGTCTTGCCGGAGCCGTTCTCACCTTGAACGTGCAGCCACTCCCCCGGCGCCAGGTCGAAGCCAAGGCCGGAAAACAGGCGGCGTTCGCCGCGGATGCAGGAGAGATCGGAGACGGAAAGCATGGAGGGCCGAATTGTGCCCGAAATGGGAGTGCGGAACAAAAAGCCGGCATCAAAGCCGGCTTTCCTGGAGTTGCCCGGGTCGAATGGCACCGACACGGCTCTCGCATCACTCCTCTTCGTCGGGATCGTGATATTCCTTGGGCAGATGGTGGGCGATGCCTTTGTGGCAGTCGATGCAGGTTTGCCCCTCGTCCTTCGCCTTCATGTGCTTGTTGAAGACGGTCTGCTTTTGAATTTGACCGCTCATGGCCTCGAAGTTGTGACAGTTGCGACATTCCCGGGAGCCACTGTCCTTCATGCGTTCCCACTCGTGGGTCGCGAGCGTCATCCGCTTGGCCTCGAACTTCTCCGGCGTATCGATCGCGCCGATGATCTTGCCCCAGATCTCGAAGCTTGCCTTGGCCTTGCGGAGCAACTTGTGCGTCCAGTCCTTGGGGACGTGGCAGTCTGAGCAGACGGCACGCACGCCAGTGCGATTGCTGTAATGAATGGTCTTCTTGTATTCCTGATACACCGTGTCGCGCATCTCGTGGCAGCCGATGCAGAACTCAAGCTGGTTGGTCGCTTCCATGCCTGTGTTGAAGCCACCCCAGAAGATAATGCCGGCGACAAAGAAGAATGTGGCGATTGCCAGGACCGAATACTTGGTGCTTGGCTTCCTGAGCGCCGTCCACCAGCGCTTCAGCGTACCGGGATTGTTGTTGGTCATTACTCGTTGCTCCGGAATTCAGTCGAAAAAAGAAGGGGCCGATGATGCCGGCCCCGAATGCAATACACCACATGCACGTCAAAGCTTCGCGGTTATCGGAAGCTATATTGGTAGGCCGCATACACCGCATTTACGCGGTAGTTCGGCGCTTGTTGGTTGGTTGGCAGACTGGTCGTAAAGCCGTACGGGTACTGGTAGGCGTTGTAGAAATAGTCCGATGCCTTCAAGTGCTGATAGATGTACCCCATCGCAATCGAGGAAGCCTTGTCGATGTGATAATTTCCAGTGACCTTGAGTTGCCACAGCCGGCTGTTGATCGTCGGCGCACTACCGCAGGCCTGATTGCTGGTAGCCGTCGCGCTTGTGCCGATGCACCCGGTGCTGGCGTAAGGCACGGTCGTGTTGTAGTTCGACTGCGAGAGAGAGTAGGTAAGATCTTCGCTCAGGTCTAGATGGGCACCGACAAGGCCTTTCTGCTTGCCGTTCAAGCCAACCGTCACGTCGTTGTCGCCGAGATGGTTTGTCCAGGGCCCGGCACTGGCCGTGTTGGCGACCGGAATGCGTCCCGATTCCGTATTCAGTTCGCGGGAACGCCACTGCCAAGTCGCGTATGCGGAAACCGAGCTGTTCTCGGAGTACGAATAGGCGGTATCAAAGCTGGCACTCGAAACGGTTCCGCTGCCAACTCCGTAGCTGGCATCGTAGTAGTCGTCCTTCCGATACTTGCCAGAAAGACCGAAGCTAAGCCGCTCCAGCACCTGCCAGTTCACGCCGACCTTGACTTGATCTTCGCGCCTCGAGCCATCGAAGAATGCGACAAAGCCTGGATTCTCGAAACCTTCCGTAACAGACTGCATCGGATTGTAGAAGCCGCGATTGATGGTCGCTTTCCGGTCGCCATGGGAATAGCCGGCATTGAGATTGATCGTGTCCGTTGCCTGCAAGCGGTAGTTGGCAACCAAGCGGTTTTCGCTGCTGTCGGGCACCTGTACGCAGGAGGCGCCACCTGCGTAATAGGCTTGTGCCGCCGCGATGTTCGCGGCCGTGAATCCGGATGCGGTCATTGCGGCGACGATTTGATCCAGCGAAGGCGAGTGGTCGCACCAGCGGCTGACCTTTTCATACTCGTAGCCGACATGAAGCTTTTGCGTGTCCGTCATTCGGTAGTCCGCCGCCACTTCGACCTGGGACTTGCGGTTGCTCATTGGGGTGGACCACGCCTGCCGCTCCTCATTGCCCAAGTCGCGGTACGTGTAGAGGTTGGATGCCGTCTGGTTGTCGCGTTCGTTGTACTTGAATGCAGCGACCAGTGTCAGATTCTTCGCAGCCAGATTGGTCAGTTTGGCATCGGCATGCGTCATTGCAACCTTGCCGTTCAGCGAGTTGCCTGGGAGATTGGAGGCGTAGCCCGGCGTGTAGGTTCCGCTGAAGCTGTCGTTCTGGAGGTTTCGGGCATACGAGAAGCCGCCGGCCAGCTTGGTGGTCTGAGTGAGCGAGTAGCCACCATTCAGATTCAACTGGTGGAATTGGTTGCTTGGCGGCGTGGACATCGTGCTGGTTGGCATACCTTGGGCCAGAATGGTTCCCGTGGCGCTGGTGGTCTGGAACGGGTTCGACCAGGTGATGCCGCTGTAGTCGTCATGGAACAGCGATCCGAAATAGCCAACCGTGGCATGCCCGTGCTCGTTGGACCAGTTGGCCGCCGCAGTGAACGTGTCGGTCTGGTAGCTGGTCGGATTCATGAGAATTACCGGGGCTTCTCCCCGCCACGTGCCGATGCCGGCAAACAAACCAGTGACGGCTGTTGCTGGATCGGTACCGGAACTGATCAGCTTGGCGCCTGATTGATCCAGACGGTTGAAGTCGAACCTGAAATTCCAGTTCCTGTCGAGGTTGTATCCGGCAGCGAACTTGGTGTTTTCGCGTTGGCTGTAGACGTCCTGAGTCTGGAAGTCCCCAAGTTGCGTAGCGGTAAGCGAGCGGCCGCCGAGAAGCGTTGCACCGCCCGAAGTGCCCGTGGAACTCTTGCTTGTGTTGACCAAGCCAAAATTGGCGGGCAACGAAAACGTGTTGCCGCCCATCGAGCCTACGTAAGGCGTCTGGAAATTGGTCGTTGTGTAGTGGCGCAGCTGGTCGAAGCCAATGCCGATATCCCATTGCCCCTGGTTGCTCACCGATGCGTCGAGCGACCGAGACGTAGTGCCCAGATCCTGTCCGTTGACCGACCAACGCAGCGTGCCCTCCCCCTGGCCATAGGCGTCGCCGCCGCGAACGCCCAGATTGCCGACGACATAGGGGTCATTCTTGTTGAGTCCGTTGTATTCCCCGAACTTGGTGGAGTCCTTGGATACACCGCCGACGCCTATTTCGACAACGTTGGTCGGGTTGGTCAGCGCCGCGACGTCGTCGTCCTCGGCAGCCGCCATCATTGGCATCGTGGCCAGGGCAGCGACGGCTCCTTGTACCGCCAGAGCGACCAGTTTGACGGAAAGATTCTTTCTGCTTGCTTTCATTTTGCGAACTCCCCTCGTTAGCGATGCAGCAGAGCGCCGGCCGGGCTGTTGGTGCCATGGATCATGACGTGGCAGTTCAAGCAGGCACGTCCGGCGGCGGAGGAACTGGCGTTGTTGGCGTTGGTCAGGGGATTGGTCACCTTGGTGCCCTGAGTACCGGCGAGCCCGGCGCCATACGGAGCCTGACTGTTGTGTGGACCGTCGTGACAGTCATCGCACAGCATCGGCGCGCGATTCTTCAGCAATGGCGTCAGGTTGGAACCGTGCGGCGTGTGGCAGTTGGTGCAGTCTTCGCTGACCGGTTGGTGTTCCCAAAGGAAGGGTCCGCGCTTCTCCGCATGGCAGGTCCAGCAGGTTTCGTTGATCGTGTTCTTCTTGAGTAGCTTCGGACCACCAGAACCATGCGCGTTGTGACAGTCGGTGCAGGACATTTTGCCGGCGTCGAGCGGATGAGTGGAGATCTTGTGCGTATCCGCACGCTGTTCCTTATGACAAGTAAAACAAACTTCTGCCTGGGTCTTCTTGGCCAGAACCTTGTCGGTGGGCTGGTGAATTTGATGGCAGTTGTTACAAGCCAGACCGCTGGCTTCGTGCTGGCCGCCATCCCAACGGGTTCGGTTGGTCCCCTTGTGGCACGTCAGGCATTGTTCCGAGCGTACCTGCTCGTCGGAGGCGGAGTAGGTCCCTTTCTTGAAAACGACATCGGGAGCTGCCCTTCCCTTTACGTTCGGGTCGCCCTTAAGGTGCTTTTCGCTTTCGCCGTGACACGACTGACAAGTCGGCGTCCGGGCATCGCCCCTGACGCCATGTTTCGTTTGGTAGATCGAAAGCAGCGAAGTGGGCTCGCTTTCATCGTGACAACGCGTACAGACGGCATCTTTCTTCAGCGCTTCTTGGGCCACAGATGTCTTTGGAGCACTTCCCCCCATGTTCGTGTCAGGCAGCTTGCCATCGGCTGCCCAAAGCGTTGCCGTCACTCCAATGCCACCTATCATCAAGCAGGCAGCCAACAGCTTTCGAATAGTTCCCATTTTCCTTCCCCCAATACTGATGGACGTGCAGGCTCGGCTTCTTCTACCTGTTATTGCGCGAGAATCCAGGCCACCAGATTTCTAATGGCGGCTTCGTCATTCGCTTTGGCGATCTTGTGATTCTCTTCGTGGCCATCGGAAAGCTTTACCTTCTCTCCGGAAGTGATGTGGAAGATGAGTTTGTCGATCGCGTCGGCTTGGCCCTTGTACTTGTAGGCAACCGCCTGGTAGGAGGGCCCTTCCTTCTTCTTTGCCACGGCATGGCATCGCAGGCAGTGGTCTTGGCGAGCGAGTTTTTTTGCCGCGACGGCATCGATATCCGATGCACTTGCGGGAACGGTAAAAGCGAGCATGGCGATTGCCACGCTCACGCCGATCAAGCTTTCCTTATTTGCCATTGAGGTCATGCCGACTCTCCCAGAACACTTAGGTGACAGAATTACTGCGATAGGATCCACTGCACCAGGTTCTTGATCTGAGCCATGTCCTTGGGCGGATCGGTCTTGATGATCTTGTGGTCTTCCTCATGACCATCCGGGAACTTTGCTTTTTCCCCGGAAGTGATATGGTTAATCAGCTTTTCCTCGGCATCGGGTTTGCCCTTGAACTTCTCGGCTACTTTCTTATAGGCGGGACCGTCCTTGTCCTTGGAGACTGCGTGACACTTGAAGCAGTTGTTCTGACGCGCCAAGGCCTTCGCCGCTTCCTCGTCGGCTCCAATACTCGGCGTTGCGACAAGCAGGGCGGCGGTGGCGACCAGCGCGCCCAGAAGCGTGGTGGCGGGAAAGTGGTTTCGCATTTCGTTGTTCTCCAATAGGGTTCTTCAAAGTATTCGGTTGGCCAATAACCACAAGCATTTCCGTCTTCGATAGCCGGACATTCCGCAAGAGACATGCCACATACTTTGGTATGCACTGCGTCGCGTCGGTGCCGTCGCGGGAGAGACAGCAAACGGGCAGCACGCTATTGTTTCCAATGGGTTAGGAATATAAAAACCATGATGACGGTAGGGTGTGCGGTGTGCGGCGACGCTGCGTGTCGGACGCACACCAAGGCATTTCTGGCAAGAAGATGTCTGTCCGTTTCCAATCGGTAACATGCAGTGGCACACTATCGCCCGATGTAGTCCGGCTGGAATGGATTCAAGCCCCAATCCGTCGCCCGGGCGTGATTGGCATAGGAATTGCGCCCATACTTAACGCGTGACATAACGGACATACGGCATGCGTGTTGGATACTTTGGGGCGTTCGGATCGGCTGTTCAGGCAAGATAGTGCACTGAAAGCTGCCTCGATCGGGTACATTTTGTTACTGATGGGTAACCGCGTTATGGGCGTCACGGTTATTGTTACCGCTAGGTAACGTCCCTTCCGCTCAAGGAGCTTCCGATGTGGCGATTGATCGTGTTCTGGCTAGTGATGCTCTGCTCGGGTGGCGCCGTCTGCGCCGATACTGGCCCGATCCGGATCGGCATAACGCCGGCAATCGTTCACGACGAATATTTGTTGATGATGGATTTGCGCCAGTATCTGGAGCGGAAAACCGGGCGCTTCGTCGAACTGCTGTCGCGCAACAGCTATCGCGATACCATCGATATGGTCAAGCATGACGAACTTGATTTCGCCTGGGTCTCCGCATACCCGTTCGTCTATTTGCAACAGAACTTTCATGCGCGCTTGTTGGCAATGCCCCTTCTCGACGGGCGCCCCGCTTTCCGCGCTTATCTGATTGTGCCGGCGGGCGATAAGACCACTAGCAGTCTCCTGGACTTGCAGGGCAA
>PMIH01000101.1 GCA_003158255.1 Rhodocyclaceae bacterium | reverse complement strand
CGCATGGCGTTGCGCAGCGCGCTGGCGAGCCCGGCGATTTCGGCCGCGGCCTCGAACCAGCCGGCGCTGGCCAGTTCCGCGGCAGCGGTGGGCGTGGCGGCACGGCGGTCGGCGGCCAGGTCGGCAATGGTGATGTCGGTTTCGTGGCCGACGCCGGCGATGACGGGAATCGGGCAAGCGGCAATGGCGCGCGCGACGATTTCCTCGTTGAACGACCAGAGATCTTCCAGGCTGCCGCCACCACGCACGACGAGCAGCAGGTCGCATTCATTCCGGGCGGCCGCGGTTTGAATGGCGGCAGCGATCTGGCTGGCCGCCTCGGTTCCCTGGACCAGCGTCGCGTAGAGAATGATCGGCAGTTGTGGCGCCCGGCGGCCCAGGGTAACGACGACATCGCGCAGCGCTGCCGCGCGCGGCGACGTGATAATGCCGATGCGGCGCGGGAAACGCGGCAATACCCGTTTGCGCTCGTCGGCGAACAGGCCTTCGGCCGTCAATTGCTCCTTCAGGCGCAGGTAGGCTTCGTACAACCGGCCGAGGCCCGCGCGACGCAGGCTCTCGACAGTGAGCTGGAATTCGCCGCGTGCTTCATACAGCGTGACCAGCGCCCGGGCTTCGACCTGCTGGCCGTTTTCCAGTTTCCAGGGCAGCAATTGGGCGCGCGAGCGGAACATCGCGCAGCGCACCTGCGCTTCGGTATCTTTGAGCGTGAAATAGTGGTGACCGGAAGCGGCGCGGACGAGGTTCGACACTTCCCCGGCGACCCAGATCAGCGGGAACTCGCGTTCGAGCGCGGCGCGCGCGAGGCGATTGAGTTCGGCGACAGTGAGGATTTCCTGGAGCACGAGGGGCGCACGCGAGTGAAAGAAGTCGAGCGAAAGCGTCGGGCGATTCTACGTCATCCACCGCGCCGCTCTCGGCGTCGGTCATAATGCTGAAACCTTCTTCCGGTCAGGGTCATGTTTTTATCTCATTGAATTAACTTGATAAAGTTGTGGTCAATCCTGAGTCGAAATGGAGAAAACCATTGCTGGCCGGCGACTTAGGGCGATTTCTGGCGAGGGATTCACAGGGTTTTCCACAGTTTTTGTGGAAAACAATTCAGTTGATTCTGCGCTAGCCTTCCATGCTGCCATGACCGCCATTGTCGTTTCGTCCGCTCCCCTGACGCCGTTGCGCCCAGCCGCCGTGCTGGGCATGTTCCGCGACGTGCTGGAAAGCAGCCTGATCGAGCGCGGCGCCGCTCACGGCCTGGAACTGCTCGGGCCGGCCGCCGACTTCTGGCACCAGGTGGACCTTCAGGAACTCAAGCGCATGGCCGAAGGCGGCAATGCTTCTGCCCAGGCCGAACTGGCGTGGCGTTACGCGATGGGCGAGGGCGTCGCCAAGTCCTATGCCGAAGCCCAACGATGGTCGGGACGGAGCGCCGAAGCGGGTTGCGCGGATGGCGAGGCCGTCCTCGGCTGGTTGCTCTATCACGGCCACGGTTTGCCTCGCGACCGGGTCGAAGCGGCCAACTTGTTTCAAAGCGCTGCCGACAAGCGCCAGCCGCGCGCGACCGATCTCCTGGCGCGCTGTTACTTCTTTGGCCGTGGTGTGCCCGAAGACAAGACGACGGCGGTGCGCCTGTGGCGCGAGGCGGCACAACTCGACGTCGCCAGCGCCATGTTTTCGCTGGGCCTGTGTCTTTACGCCGGCGAGGCCGTTGCGCTCGATCGCACCGAGGCCGTCGAATGGTTTCGGGCGGCAGCCGGCAAGGGCATGGCGGATGCGATGTTCCTGCTCGGGCAATGCTACACCTTCGGCCTGGGTGTCGAGGCCGATGTGGCGGCTGGCCTGGATTGGTACCGGCAGGCGGCGGAAAACGGCAATCGCGACGCGCAGTTCGAACTCGGCGAGGCCCATGCCGGCGGGCGTGCCGCGACAGGCCAGGATCTCGTCGAGGCACTGCGCTGGTGGCGTGCGGCTGCGCATCAGGGCCATGGCCGTGCCAGCCTGAAGGTGGCCCATTGCCACCGCTGGGGCGATGGCGTGCCGGAAAACAAGGAACTGGCGCTGGCCTGGTACCGCCGCGCCGCCGCAACCGGCGAGGCGCATGCCCACGTCTGGCTCGGCGAGTGTTCCGAGCACGGCGAGGGCAGCGCGGTCGATCCGGCGGTCGCCGCCGGCCATTATCGGATAGCCGCCGAAGCCGGGGACCCGCACGGGTTGGCGGAGTTCGGTCGCTGCCTGCTGCACGGCATCGGCATCGCGGCAGATCCGCCGCGCGCCGAAGCGATGCTGCGGGAGGCGGCCGAAGGCGGCTGGACATCGGCGCTGGGTGAGCTGGAACGTCACTGGTTCGCCGAGGGCGAGCGCGCGATGCATGTCGCGCCCGCCGATCCGGCGCGGGCGGTGCATTGCTACCGCAGGGCTGCGGAACTTGGCCATCGGCGGGCGGCGTTGATGCTGGCCGAATGCCTGCGCTACGGGGTCGGCGGCCAGTGCGATCTTGGCCAGGCGGTACGCTGGTATCGCAAAGCGGCAGCGTTGTTCGATGCCAAGGTTGCACTCGGCGATATGTACTTCTTTGGCTGGGGCGTCGACAAGAATGCGCGCGAAGCGCTGCGCTGGTACGAACAGGCAGTGGCCCAGCAGGAAGACGCCTACGCCATGTACAGCCTCGGTTTTTGCCTGTTGCACGGCCACGGTACCGGGCGCGATATCGGCGCCGGCGTGAACTGGCTGGAGCAGGCGGCGCTGCTCGGCGAAGCGGATGCCCAATACGAACTGGGCAGCGCCTATTACCGCGGCGTCGGTACTGCCGACGATTCGAAACTGGCGCTGCAATGGCTGGCTTCCGCGGCGACGCTCGGCCACGCACAGGCCCAGGCGTTCCTGGAACGGATCGAGAAGGAAGGCCCCCTGAATTAGGCTAGGTTGGTGCGCGCCATGGCGATATCGGCGTCGAGGCGGTCGGCCATTTCCTGGAGCAGGTCGCGGCGCGTCCGGCGGGCAATGTGGGTGGCAGTGAACAGTTCGTAGAGGCGCGAACCGAACAGCCGGTTGAGTTCGCCTTCGATGGCGGCGATGCGTCGCTTGAGCCGGGCCAACTGGCTGGCCAGCAGGTCGCGGTCATCTTCCTGAAGCGGCTGCTGGCGGTTGCCTTCCTGCCAGAGCGCCAGCACTTCGAGCAGCGCCGATTCATCGCCGGCCTGGTAGGCGCGGTTGGCCTCGGACATCAACTGCGTGCGCCAGGCGCGGTCCGGCTCACTACGGGCGCGGTCGGGATGGATCTTCTGTGCCAGCTTGCGGAACAGCTTTTTGACGTCGCTGGTGGGGGCGAAGGGACGCGCCGTCTCGCGGGCGAGTTCTTCGAACCGGCTGCTTTCCCGCTGAGTTTGATCGGCGCGCGTGCGGGCAGTTTCGGCGGCCTGGCCCGCCTCGATATCCGTTTCGTCTTCGCTGGCCAGCCGTGCCGCCAGTTCCGCCCGCAGATCATCCAGCGTACTCATGCGCGTCCCGATCAGCGCGTGGTAGCGACGGGTGAATTCGCCGATCTCGGCCTGGGCAGTGGCGAGTTCCAGTTCGAGTTCGGAGAGTTCCTGCGTCAATACTTCCAGCTCGGCCCGCAGCCCGGCAGCGGGGTCGGGTGCCGACAGGAAGGTTTCAGCAGCCGATGCCCCGAGCAGCAGGGTGCGCTGCGCACCGGGCCAGGCGCGGTGCATGCCGGCGGACAGGCCCTGGGGTTCGACGAGGACGACCCAGTCCGAGTCGACGGTCAGGCGCCGGGCCAGCGCCAGCGGCAGGATGCGCACCGGAAA
>PMIH01000042.1 GCA_003158255.1 Rhodocyclaceae bacterium | reverse complement strand
ACCTTGCCGTTGACCACGAACACTTCCCACGGCAGCGCCGCGACGTGGTCGGCACCGATCTTGTTCACCCACCAGCCTTCGCCGTACTCGGCATCGCCAAGCGATACACCGAAGACGGCTATCTTTTTGTCGGCCAGCACCAACTCGTAAACCTTGCTCGTGCCCTTGACGCCCTTGGCGAGATTGTCCTGCACGGTCTTCACGGCTTCCTCGAAACTCTTGTGTTCAGCCAGAAGGGATTTCTCGTCGAAGCGCTCCATGCCGAACATGTAGTGGTAGTTGGGCAGATCCTCGACCTTGACGTCGCCGCCAAATGACTCGCCCGTACCCAGCGTCTGTTCGAGCTTGGCTGCCGTCGTCTTGGCCACGGCCTCCGCCTTGCCATAGTCCTTGCGCAGGTAGGCGCGCAGCCAGTATTCCAGATTGACGTACGACACCGTGCCGTCGGCCTTGACACCGACACGGATCGGCATGGCGACAACAGCGGTACCGCCGATGCCCTTGAGCGCTTCTGTCAGACCGGCATCCGTCACCACTACCGTCGCCTGTTTGGGCAGCCCCTTGGCCATATGCTGACCCAGCACCGTGAAACCGGCCGCTGTCAGTTTTTGCTCCACCGCAGTCGCCGCGCCCTTGAGGTCGCCGCCCGCCACCTTGGTACCGGTCACATAGGGCTGTAGTGCTTGTGCTGCGAATGCCGTCAGCAATAGCACGAGTCCCGCAAGTATTCTCTTCATGTTTCCCTCCATTGTGCTTCGTAGTTATCGCGAAGACGAAAAAAAGGCTGAAGGCCATCGGCCCTCAGCCCTTTCGACTTGCCGCGCCGCTTAGAAGCGCTGGCTGTACATCAACTGCCAGTTGGTCTGGCTGTGCGTCGTAGTCACGCCCATGTTCGGGTTGGTGACGCTGACTTCCGGTGCGTAGGTGAACGAAAAGTCTACCGACGAAGCCTTGCTGATCGCGTAGCCGACGCCGGTCATGTAATGGTTCTTCTCGATCGCCGGGAAGAGCGGATTCATGAACTGGGCGGGAATCGGATTGTTGGCAATGTTGATACCCGCGCGCAGCGCAACCGCTTCGGTGAGCTTGTACGTGCCGCCAAACATGAAGACGTCCTGATCGTCCCAGTTCTGGTACAAGGTCGCATCCATGACAGTGCCATTCATGCCCGCCAGCATGCCGGAATTCCCTGATGCGTTGAATTGCATGTGGAAGTCCTTCATGACCTTGGACCAGTTGATCCGCTTGTAGTCGGCGGCCAGCATCAGGCTGTCATTAACCTGGTAGGCGACACCGAGACCGTAGGTCTCCGGCCACTGAAAATTGACTATCTTCAGCTTGCCTGAAACGGACATGGGCATTGTGGTGGTACCCATCACGACGCTCATGTTGATGGCACCATCGCCCTCCATATCGCTCAGCTTGGTCTTGGCGTGATACACCCCACCAACCGACACGTTCGGCGCTGCCTTCCAGACGAAGCCGATGTTGCCCGCCCAGCCGGTGGTTTTCAGTTGCTGCGTCATCCCGTTCTTGCCGGCGTTGAAATCAAACTGGGCCCAATTGACGTCGGACAAGCCGAAGCCGCCCATGGCGGTCACCATGGAGCCGCTCGCCTTGCCCAAAGGCGAGGCGCTGGCGCCGCCAAAGCCGGTGAATTGCGCGAACATCGCGCCACTCATGACCATCTGCAGGTCAAGTCCTCCCCAGAGATAGTCGAGCGTGCCGCCGATACGGAAAGTGTCCGAGATGTCGTATGCCAGCGGAATCATGACGCGGCCAAGGCCGAGTTCGGAACGATTCGCGGCACCGGAGGCTCCTTGAGAACCACCTGCGCCACCGGATAGCAAGTAGCCAGCCGATTGGTAGTTGCTCAGGAACGACGAGCTGCCATACTCGGTTCCCATGCCGCCCTGGGCCATCAGGCCGGCGCCATAAGTGAAGGCGCCATCCTTGCGAACATAACCCATCGCTGGCATATAGTAGGCCGTGCCACCGGAATCGGCATCCGACATGCCTGACATCTTGCTGGTAACGTTGGGATGCAAGCCGCCCACCGCGACATCGAGGCGACTGCTACCTGCGGTCATCAGGCCGAGCGTCGCCGGATTGTTGATCAGTCCGGCCGAGCCGTTGTCATAGGCGAACGAAGCGCCGCCCATGCCGGCGGCAACCGGGCCGTACCCTTCCATGTTCATGCCGTTGGTTGCAAACGCCGGCGAGGTGATGCCGGCAATGGACAGCAGTGCTGCCATCTTCTTGAGTTTCATTCTTACTTCCTCCCCAGGGTAAAAAATCGACTGATCAAAATCACCAAGACGACCGCGCCACGCGCCGAGGCGCGCAAGCGCGGTGGAATAAGGCAGATTAGATGAACAAGGTGACGTCCGCGGTCTGAGCGACGGGCAGGAAAGAAGCCGCGCCAACATAATCCAGGCCGTCGATAAAGTCGTCGTGGCTGAAACCGAACAACTCGACGGTCATCTGGCAGACGACAAACTTGACACCGGCCTCCTGCGACAGTTCGCGCAGTTCGGTGATGCTGGCAACGCCGTTGTTCTTGATTGTCTGCTGCATCAGCGAGGTGGCAACGTTCTCGAAACCGGGAATGCCGGCCTGAACGATGTTCGGAATGTTCCAGTTGATGCTCTTGAACCAGTCGGGTCCGAAAGGCATCTTCATCGGCATGCCGGGGTTGCCTAACGGGCTGACCTTCAGATCGGAAACGTCCTTCTTGACCAGATTCAGGCCATAGAAGGTAAAGAAGATCGTGACATCCCAGCCCAGCGCGGCGGCAGTCGAGGCGAGAATGAAAGGCGGGTAGGCCCAGTCCAGCGTTCCCTTGGTGGCGATGATCGCCATCGAACCCGTCTTGTTCTCTTGAATCTCCTTCAGCCTTTCTTCGATCTTGCCCGGCAGGATTTCATCAAGGCGTTGACGAATCAGGTTGTCGATAACTGCAATATCAGGGGTGTCACCCATGTTGATCTCTCCTTCAACTTTCTAATAATTCCGCCCGGCGGCTGAGCGGGTTTTCTACGATGATCATAGATATCGCAGGGCGGCGGGAAAAATATTATTCTTATACCCGCATAACTACCGATAATCAAAACTTGGCGACGAAAAAGCGAAGGGCGCCGGAGGCGCCCTTCGGCCGACAAGCGCTCCAGCGCTTACTTGCGCTTGATGAAGAACTCGAATTCCTTATTGTTTTCTGCCGAGGACAGGAGTTCGTTACCGGTTTGCTTGGCGAATGCCTGGAAATCCTTGACGGAACCCGGGTCGGTCGCGAGGATGCGCAGCACTTGGCCGGTAGTCAGTTCGGCCAGGGCCTTCTTGGCGCGCAGGATGGGCAGCGGGCAGTTGAGGCCACGGGCATCCAGTTCTTTGTCGAAATTCATGGCGTTTCCTTGTTGGTGATAAGGGTTGATGGAAAATCTTGTTGCTTTCTAATCCGAAAATAATAGTCCGACCAATACACTTTCGGCAACATTATTCGTTATTGCGCGGCAGCAGACCATTTATGCCACCGATTGATAATAGAGGTTCTGCGGATGATTCGCCTGGGCGAAGAAAAACCACCGCTCGACCAGCAATCCGACGTACTGGACTGCAAAAGCAATGCTCAGGAACGACAGGGCCGCTTCGGTTTCCGTCATCGCCATGCCGAGCAACAGCGTCGGCACCAGGAAGACCGCCAGCAGAAACCACCATCTGAGCGAACGCAAGAATGTGGCCGACCGGCCGTGGAAAAATTCCCGGGTGTTGAACGATCCGCCCATGGCGCCCTGCGTCGTTTGAACGATGTGGGGATGCTTGATGCCGATGGCCGACTGTAGCGTCGATTTTGGTTTCAGGCGGGCATTGCGGAACAGCGACGCAACGCGACCGATCAAACCGAGCACGGTAATCACGGCGGCCCAACCGGCGAAAAAGCGGACCAGCTCCGGTGCCGCCAAAGCCGAAAACCCGGCCGCCAGCGTAAAGCCCGACGCGCCCCCAAGCAGCACGTAGTTGATCACCGTGAGCGGCGTGTGCCACTCGCGCAGGAAGCGCAGACAGGCGTAGATCATGCCGGTGCAGACGAAGAGGGCGAAGGCCAGCCCAGTGCCGAGAATACCAAGCATCACGGTCAGGTCGATGGCGATTCCGCCCGGCAGCGTCGCCAACACCGGCTTCCATTCGAGCAGGTGCGCAATTCCGTACAGAAACACGGTGCCCATGAACGCGGGCAGGACGATCACCTCTCTCGACAGCCACGAGGTGCGCCATTGCGTCGCACTGCGCCACGCCCGCTCAGGCCGGCCAAGATGGAAGAACGAAGCGATCAGGCCACCGACCAGGAACACGAGCGCCAGCGCGCTGCCGCAGGCATAGAAGCCGACGCTGTCCTGCCTGGGCAGAAGATCGAACAGGGCGTACGACTGAGCGGTAAATAGCGCCAGGAACAGGCCTTGGCCAACGCCGATCAACGTGGTCAGGAAGATAACGGAAAAGGCTGGATGCATCGCGTCGGCTACCAGGAAGTGACGTCGTCGAGGGACGGTTCTGCCTTGTCGGGCTTGGGCAGCAATCCGTCGATCTTGAGGGGGTTGTCGGCGCGCTCGATCTCATCAACGCGGATGCGCAACTTGATCTTGCGCCGGGGCAGGTAGTGGTTGGCCGGGCTGGTGCCCCACTCGGGCATCAACTGGTAGCCGCCCGCTTCACGGATGGCATGACTGACTTCCGACTCCGGATCATGGATGTCGCCGAACAGGCGCGCTGAAGTCGGGCAGGCGCGCACGCAGGCGGGGCGGCGCTCTTCTTCGGTCATCTTGGTGTCGTAGATGCGGTCGACGCACAGCGTGCACTTCTTCATCACTTTCTGTTGCTCGTCCACTTCCCGCGCGCCGTACGGACAGGCCCAGGAGCAATATTTGCAACCGATGCACTTGTCGTAGTTCACCAGCACGATGCCATCTTCCTTGCGCTTGTACGAAGCGCCGGTCGGGCACACCGGCACGCAAGGCGGATCCTCACAATGAAGACACGACTTCGGGAAATGCACCGTCTCGGTGTTCGGAAACTCGCCTACCTCAAAGGTCTGCACGCGATTGAAGAAGGTGCCGGTCGGATCCTTGCCGTACGGGTTCTGGTCGACCATCGGCCCGGCCTCGCCGGAGGTGTTCCACTCCTTGCAGTTGGTCACACAGGCGTGGCAGCCGACGCAAACATTGAGGTCGATAACCAGTGCGAGTTGCGTCATTTGGTCACCTTGCCGGCGAAGTAGTTCCACACGCTCTTGCGCTCGGCTTGACCCGGATACGGCTTCAGCGGCTCAAACTGCGGCTCTGTTATCGGCGTACCACCATCACTGACTTTCGAGATGCGCACGCGCACATCGAACCACGCCGCCTGCCCGGTGATCGGATCAGAGTTCGACACCCTACCCGCTCCACAGGGAAGCTCTTCCGAGATCAGGTGATTGAGCAGGAAGCCCTTCTGCGATTCGTTGGCGTCGGGCGTCAGATTCCACGCGCCGGCGGCCTTGCCGATGGCGTTCCAGGTCCACACTGTGCCTGGCTCGACCGCCTCGGAATGCTTGGCCATGCACTTGACTTTGCCCCACTGCGATTCGACCCAGATCCAGTCGTTGTCCGCAATGCCGGCGACGCGCGCCGTGTGCGTGTTTACGTACAGGAGGTTGTGGGCATGGATCTGCCGCAACCAGGCGTTCTGCGAATCCCACGAGTGGTACATCGCCATCGGCCGCTGCGTGATCGCGGCGAGCGGAAACTTGTGCTTGTCGGTCGCTTGCCCTTCGAGCGTGTCGTAGTAGAAGGGCAGCGGATCGAAATAGGTCTCGACGCGCTTGGCCAGATGCACCGGCGGCTTGCGCGTGAGGCCCTTGCCCTGCGCAGCGGCGCGGAACTTCTGCAACACCTCGGAGTAGATGTTGATCAGGATCGGCTCGGCGTAGCGCGTGATGCGGTTGCGCTGACTCCACTCCAGATAGCCCTTGTTCCAGTTGCGCATGTACTGGTAGCTCTTGGGCAGCTCGTAGTGGAAGACGCAATCGTTCTTCGCGTACATCTCCCACTGGTTCGGATTCGGCTCGCCGCGCAGGCTCTTCTCGCCGCCCTTGCCGCGCCAGCCGGCCAGGAAGCCGATGCCCGAGCCCGGCTCGGTTTCGTAATTGACGATGAAGTCCGGATAGTCGCGATACTTGCGATTGCCATCTTTCGTCACGAACGCGGGCAGCTTCAGGCGCGTGGCGAGCTCGATCAGCACTTCCTGGAAGGGCTTGCACTCGCCCGTCGGCGGCAATACCGGAATGCGCACCGAATCCACGGGGCCGTCGAACTCCGAGATCGGCCGATCAAGGATCGACATCACGTCGTGGCGTTCGAGGTAAGTCGTGTCGGGCAGGATCAGGTCGGCGAAAGCGGTCATCTCCGACTGGAACGCATCGCAGACGACGATGAACGGAATCTTGTACTCGCCCTGCTCGTCCTTGTCGTTGAGCATCTTGCGCACCTCGACCGTGTTCATGGTCGAGTTCCAGGCCATGTTGGCCATGAAGATCATCAACGTGTCGATCCTGTACGGATCGCCGCGCCAAGCGTTGGTGATGGCGTTGTGCATCAGGCCATGCACCGACAGCGGATACTCCCACGAGAAGCCCTTGTCGAGCCGCACCGGGCCGCCGTTCTCGTCGACGAACAGATCGTCCGGATCGGCCGGCCAGCCGAGCGCCATGCCATCGAGCGGCCGGTTCGGCTGCACCGCCTTCGGGTGGTTGGGCGTGCGCGCGCAGGGCGGAATCGGCCGCGGGAACGGCACCTTGTGACGGAACCCACCGGGCCGGTCGATGGTGCCCAGCAATGACATCAGGATACCGAGCGCGCGGATGCTCTGGAAGCCATTCGAATGCGCCGCCAGGCCGCGCATGGCGTGAAACGCAACCGGATTGCCGGTGACGGTGTCGTGCTCGACGCCCCAGGAATCCGTCCAGGCGATCGGCAGTTCGATGCGTTGATCGCGTGCCGTCACGCCCATTTCGTAGGCCAACCGGCGGATGGTGTCGGCCGGCACGCCGGTGACGCCCTCGGCCCACTCGGGCGTGTAATCCTTGACCCGCTCCTGCAACAACTGGAACGAGGGTTTGACGGGTGTGCCGTCGGCGAGCTTGAACTCGCCACGCAAAAACGGATCAGCGCCGGGCGTGTGAGTCACCACCGGCTTGTTCGTGTTGCGGTCCCACCAGAGCTTGTCCTGCGGGTCGTAGCAGGCCTCTTCCTCGGGCACCTCGGTGCGCAGGAACATGCCGAACTCGTCGCTCTTCGCATCGGCGTTAACGAGTTGCCCGGCATTGGTATAGCGCACCAGGAACTCGCGGTCGTAAAGACCCTTGGCGACGATTTCGTGCAGGAAGGCGAGCAGCAGCGCGCCATCGGTACCCGGCCGGATGGGCACCCATTCGTCGGCAATCGCCGAGTAGCCAGTGCGTATGGGATTGATGGAAACGAAGCGGCCGCCGTCGCGCTTGAACTTGGCGATCGCCATCTTGAGGGGATTGGAGTGATGATCCTCGGCGGTGCCGATCATCACGAACAGCTTGGCGCGATCGAGGTCCGGTCCACCGAACTCCCAAAATGAACCGCCGATGGTGTAGATCATGCCGGCGGCCATGTTCACCGAACAGAAGCCGCCGTGCGCCGCATAGTTGGGTGTGCCGAACTGGCGCGCGAAGAGACCGGTCAGCGCCTGCATCTGGTCACGGCCGGTGAACAGTGCGAACTTCTTCGGATCGGTCGAACGGATACTGCCGAGCCGTTCGGCCAGGGTCGAGAAGGCCTCTTCCCACGAGATCGGCTCGAACTCCCCGGCACCGCGTTCGGCGCTCACCTTGCGGCGCAGCGGCTTGGTCAGTCGCGCCGGCGAATATTGCTTCATGATGCCGGAACTGCCCTTGGCGCAAATCACGCCCTTGTTGAGCGGATGATCGGGGTTGCCGTCGATATAACGGACTTCGCCATCGCGCAGATGTACGCGGATGCCGCAGCGGCAGGCGCACATGTAGCAAGTGGTCTTCTTGATCTCTTCGACGGCGGACATGGGCGTAGTCGGGATGGGGGATAGGGTTAATTAGGGTTTTGCGATATTCTCGCAGGGATTAATCTGGATCAACAACCTGAACATTTTGATTTGCCGATAAGCCATGTCCAAAACGATTGCCGATTTTTCTGACAGCGAACTGAAGCTGGTCAGCCACACACTGTTCGAACGCTATGGTCGCATCGTGGCCTTGCAGGCTGCCGATGCCGAAATTCAACTCGACGCCGAAAGCGAACTGCTCAGCACTTGCCCCGTCCTCTACTGGGAAGAACGCGGCGCGCACTTCGTCGTCTTCAAGCTCGAGGATACTCGCTATAAAGCCCAGTTCTTCTACAACGAGACGACGCAGTATGGCACCGGCAAGGAGAGTTTCGACAACCTCGGCGATTGCGTCATCACGCTATTGCAGGTGCAGGCCGACCACGAGCAAGAGATGAAGGGCATCCGCTCCGGTATGACGCGCCTCGACATCAAGGAAGACAGCGGCGACGGCTATACCGGCCCACTGGTGATCTGATGAAAGTCTGCATTGTTTCGGATAGTCACGACCGCGGACCGATGTTGGCCAGTGCGGTCGAAGCGGCAAAAGCGGATGGCGCCGAGGCCGTCATCCACTGCGGTGACCTTATCGGCGTCAATACCGTGAAAGCGTCGTTGAAGCTTGGCTTACCGTTGCACGTCATCCACGGCAACAACCTCGGCGACCTCGTCGCCCTCGCGCGCCTGTCGTGCAATTCCGACGGACAACTTCACTACCACGGCCGCGATGCAACGCTGGAACTCGGCGGTCGTCGCATCTTCGTCACGCATTACCCACACTACGGACATGCGATGGCCTGCACGGGCGACTACGACCTGGTGTGCTGCGGCCACAGCCACCTGCCCGAAGCCCGGCAGCAAGCGAACGTCAAAGGCGGCCAAACCTGGCTCGTCAATCCCGGCACGGTCGCCGGCTTGGGCGCGCCGACGGCGACCTGGATCCTCGGCGACCTGGCGACCATGCAGTTCCAGCTTCGGCAGGTGGTCGACTGAGTCGCCCCTCGCCTCAGCGCCCGCTGTGCACGAGGCGCTCGAAACCGTCCGGATCGGACATGCAGGCCTCACGCAACCAGCCGCTCCCGACGGCCGAAGCGCGCCTCGGCCGTCGGGCCGCTGATGGCCCCGCCCGACACGGCCTTCATCGACAAGTCGATGCAGCGGCGCGTGGCCGACGATTCGAGGGCGGGACTGCTGGCGGCAACTCCGTAGGCGACACTGAGGAACGAAAGCGCGATGCTCGCCACAACGTACGCCGCGACGGGTGTTGGCGCCGGGGCATTCTCTTCCATGCCGGATGCTGGTTGAATTGCTTTCACGATTTCCTCCTTGATGTGCTGGGAACGAGTAGCGACAGCGTGCGGGACGACCGTTGCATCGCGCGTTAATCACGCGTTAATGCCGGGAACAAGAGGAGACCGAGCCGGGCATGGGCACTTCCGCGACGACGTGGATGCCGGGGCATCCTCGACCGCTTGCGGTCCGACATACGCCACCTATCATCACCGACGGCGCTTGACGATGGTACTGGCGGACAGGGATACTCTCGGCGTCGACGCCGTCTCGCCGCGGTGCCTTTCAACTCAACCCGCTGCCCGCAAAACCAATGGACGACGCAACAGACGGCCAAACCCGCGCCCCGTCGGACCAAGAACCGCCCCCCGCACCGCGCAGTGCGGAGGAATGGTTCGCTATCATCTACCACGAACTGCGCCGCATGGCGCGGGGAGAATTATTTCGCCATCAGGCACTTTCGTTGGGCGCGATGACGCTCCTGCACGAAACCTGGCTGCGCCTCGAAGGCGGCAAACTCGAATTCGCAACCCAGCACGACCTGGTGCGCTATGCTGCGCGGGTGATGCGCGGCATCGTCATCGACTACATTCGCAAGAATGCAAGCCTGAAGCGCGGGGCAGAATTTCAGTTCATTCGGCAGCGAACATTTGACGACTTGCGTGCGCTGGACGAACACAGCACGCTGAACGTAAACGAGTCGCTCAACGAACTCGCCAATATCGATCCCCGCTTGGCCGAGCTCGTCGAACTCAAATTCTTTGCTGGTCTCAGTTTCATAGAAATCGCGGCCCTGCGGAGGGTTTCCGATCGCACGGTTCAGCGCGATTGGGAAAAAGCCCGCATGCTGCTGTTCTCATCCTTGAGTTCCTGAGCGACTATGCCCAAACTCGATGTCGCCCGCTGGGCGCATCTTTCGCCGATCGTCGATGAGCTTCTGACCTTGTCGGGCGATGCGCGCGCCCGCCGACTTGACGAGTTGATCGCGCAGGATCCCGCAACCGCGGAGGACGTACGCGCCCTCCTGATCGCGCGCGACGCCGCCAGCCAGGTCGCCTTCCTCGAAGGCTTGGCCGAGAAAGCGATCCTGCCACCGACGGAACGTGCGGGCGACACGCTCGGTGCCTGGACGCTGGCCGAGGTAATCGGCGAAGGCGGAATGGGCAGCGTCTGGCGAGCCCGCCGCAGCGATGGCCGATTCGAGGGCGAAGCAGCAGTCAAGCTGCTGCGCGGCAGCCATTTTGACACGGCGACGCAAGAGCGCTTCCGCCGCGAAGGTGCAATCCTCGCCCGCCTGCGCCACCCCGGCATCGCCCAGCTTCTCGACGCTGGCGTCACTGTGAATGCGCAGCCCTATCTAGTACTCGAACTTGTACGCGGCCGACGCATAGACGCTTGGTGCGCGCAGCACGACCTTAGCTTGCGGAAGCGAATCGATCTGTTCCTGCAGGCGCTCGACGCTGTCACGGCGGCACACAGCCAACTCGTCATTCACCGCGACCTCAAGCCCTCCAACATCATGGTCGACGAAGACGGACGAGTGAAGCTCCTCGACTTCGGCATTGCGCGACTTCTGCCCGACGAGGACGGCGAAACTCCGGCCGCATTGACACGCGAAGGTGCGCTGGCTCTGACGCCCGAGTACGCTGCACCGGAACAGTTCCAAGGCCGTGCGCTATCGATGGCCACCGATGTCTTCGCACTCGGTGTAGTGCTCTACGAACTCCTGGTTGGCACTCATCCCAGCGGCATGCCGCACGGCGCATCTCTGCTCGACTACCTGCGTGCGGCTACTCAGGGTGGCTTCAAGCCGGCCAGCCAGCGCGCACCACGGGAGAGGGCCCCCGCCTTGCGCAGCGACCTTGACAACATCCTCGACAAAGCACTGCGTGCCGACCCGATGGAACGTTACTCCTCAGTCGCCGCGCTCGCCGAAGATCTGCGCCGCTACCTGCACAACGAACCCGTGAGCGCCCGCGCACCGGGCGCGCTCTATCGCCTCGGCAAGCTCTTGCGCCGGCGTCCGATCGAGTCGGCGCTGGCCGGGCTCGCCGTTCTAGCGCTGCTCATCGGTTCCGGCGTCGCCATCTGGCAGGCGCATGAGGCCGCAATGGCGCGTGACCGGGCGCTGCGCGAACTCGCAGCATCGGAAGCGGCAAACGACTTCGTGAGCTTCTTGCTCTCCGAAAGCGGTGGTGCGAGCTTTACCACGACCGACCTGCTCGACCGGGCTGAGGCACTGCTGGAAAAGGGCTTCGCCGAGGACCGGGCAATACATGTGAAATTGCTCTTGCTGGTAGGGGAACGCTGGAACGACCTCGACAACGTCAAGCGGGCGACTAATCTGCTTGAAGTAGCCCAGAAGGAGGCCAACGCGACGGGCGATGCGGTCCTGCGCGCGGAGGCAGACTGCGCGTTAGCGCACGTGTATGGGCTGAAGGGCAGAATACAGGATGCCCAACCCCTGTTTGACACCGCGGAAGCAACGCTACGCGCCGCAGGTCACGAGGCAATAGGCAAACTGGGCGTGTGCCTCGACAATCTGAGCGAAGTGGATCGCACGACGTTGAGTAATCCTGAAGGATCGCGGCTCCGCGCCCAGGAGGCTCTTGCAATTGCGAGACAATCAGGGGGAGCCTCTCTGAACGCGATCTCCGCCCAAGTCCATATTGCGCAAACGCTCTCTGATCAAGGGCATATCGGGGCCGCGGTTGATGAATTCGAAGCGGCGTCGAACGAACTTCGCGCGATGGGACATGAACGAACCCACATCGCGTCGACCGTCAAGAACATCATGGGTGTCGAGCTTTCTGCGGGAGGCCAGGCGCTTCGCGCATTGGCCGCCTACGAACAAGCCCGTGCAATAGATGCCGGCGTTCGCTCGGGTGAAGATGTCCGCCCGATCGCTGATGCAAACTATGCTGGCCTCCTTCGTGTAGTCGGGCGAACACATGATCTGTTGCCAATGTTTATTAAGGCTTTGGCTACCGCTGAGGCGAATCAGGATCCCTTCACCTCAGCCTATGTACCACTCGCCGCTGCGCCAGCGTTCTGCGACGCTGGAAATACCGCGCGCTGTGATCAACTCCTCGATATCGCCGAGACGCGACTCAAAGCCCTTGTCCCGCCGGACCACTGGTTCTTCGGCACCTTGGAGCTCGCGAGAGGCGAACGCGAAGTCCTGCGCGGCCACTCCAACGCCGCACTTCAACGTCTGCGGCGTTCGATAGAAATCTATGAGGCATCCAAGGTCAGAATTCCTCGAGAAATCTATGCGCTTGCGTTGCGGTGCGATTTGGAGATCGCCCTTGGCGATACGCAAAGTGCGCTGAGAGACGTCGATCGTATCGACCGCCTGGCGAAGGAATTTTCCGAGGGTTTTGAGCGCTCGGCATGGCTTGGCATCGCGGCGCTAACCCATGCAAAGATCGACCTCGCACTTGGTAATCAAGCCAGTGCCATACCTTTGCTTAAGGACGCACTCGACAACCTTGTGCCGTCTGTGGGCGAGGACGCCCCTGAAACCAAGCAAGTCCGTCGCCTGCTGGCAAGAACCTGACTTCGCCGCTTTGCGGTGACGGTCGCCAGCACCGTCTCGTTCGAGACGTCTCCAGCACCCGAATACAAATTTGTCGTGCCTCATGTCGGGTTTTGCCGATCAATTGCGATATCACCGAGGAAGGAGGACAGCGGCAGGTTTAGCCACACCGTCACTGCGTAAAGCCGAACTAATTGCGCCGCTGGCGAAACTCGATTGTCGTAGCAGGATGCGTCAAGTGAGACGCATTCTGGTGGCGCGATGGCGCTCGGCACGGGAGCCTCCTCCCCGGTTGTCGTTCCCGCTGCCGAGCGCCGGGTGCTGCCGTGGCAACACAAATTTCACTACACAACTGGAGCAAGTAACGTGAACAAATTCATCTTGAAAGGCTGTCGGTGGTGCGCACCCGTGCTGTTCGCAATGGGCAGCCTTCTTGGCACACCGGCTTGTGCGGCGATCCCCGATATCGAGCGTCAGGTATTGCTGGATATGTATGACGCGACCGCCGGGGCAGCGTGGACCAACCACAGCAATTGGTATGGCCCCGCCGGCAGCGAATGCACCTGGTACGGCGTTTCCTGTGATGCCGGTCACGCTCATGTCGTCGGCATCAACCTGTACAACAACAATCTAATCTTGAGCAACGCCATATTCGCCCCCCCGATGCCTGCGATCAGCCCCCTCGCTAACCTGCAAAGTCTCAGGCTGGGCAGCAACCATCTCATTGGCTCACTGACCTGGCTGGCCGGTCTAGCGAAGCTCAGCGATCTGGATGTCTCCAGAAACCAGCTTTCCGGCTCGCTGTCGGTGCTAATGGGACTGACGAATCTGCAATTCTTCAACGGCTTCAGCAATCAATTCACCGGCTCGATTCCGTCGCTCGCGGGACTGGCCAATTTGCAGGTCTTCGTCGCCACGACGAATCAATTAAGCGGGTCAATTCCGTCACTCACCGGACTGGTGAACTTGACTGACTTCGAGGTCGGCAATAACCAGCTTTCGGGCTCCATTCCGTCGCTTTCCGGCCTGACGGCATTGCTGGCCTTCGACGTCAGCAGCAACCAGCTCACCGGCACCATTCCACCGCTCGCCGGGCTGGCGAGCCTGATGTCCTTTCAAGCGCATGACAATCAACTCACAGGTCCGATTCCGCCCTTGAATGAACAGGCAAATCTGCAGGTCTTCAATGCCGACAACAACCAGCTCACCGGCTCGATTCCGTCATTGGCGGGGCATGTGCCGCTGCTCGAATTTCGGGTCTACGCCAATCAGCTTTCGGGCATGATTCCGTCGCTCGCCGGATTGACCAGCTTGCAGACATTCGATGTCGGCGGGAACCAGCTCACGGGAACGATTCCAGCGCTCGCCGGCCTACAGAGCCTGCAAATTCTGGACGTCAGCAGCAATCAACTTACGGGTTCGATACCCACGTTGGCCGGCCTAGCCAATTTGCAGGGCCTTTACGTCTCCACTAATCATCTCACTGGGCCCATACCCCCCTTGGCCGGGCTAACGAACTTGCAGGGTTTCGGCGCCAGTTACAACCAGCTGAGTGGGTCAATCCCACCGCTGACAGGACTGATTAACTTGGTCAATTTCCTCGTCGAGCATAACCAGCTGACCGGGGATCCTCCGGCGATACCCACCGTGGCAGGCCAAACCCTTGCAGCCAGCAGCTCACGCCTCTGCCCTAACTTTCTGAACCAAACAGCGTCCTCCGACTGGAATTACGCGACCGGAATAACACCCTGGTACACCTACTGTACTCCGCACTCCAGCGCATTGAATATCCAGGCCGCAAGGAAGGTGAGTGAAGGGGCACCTTTTGCGCAACTGCGTGTCGATCGTGCTCTGGAAAATACCGGAGCCATCAGCGTCGATTACAGCACGGTCGATCGCACGGCGTCCGCCGGTAGCGACTATTTGCCGACGAGCGGAACGCTTTCCTGGGCCGCCGGCGATAGCACCCCGAAGTTCATCACGGTGCCGATCGTTCAGGACGCCCAAAGTGAGGCCACCGAGACCTTCAATGTCCTTCTGCAAAATCCCACCGGACCAGCCGTCGTGGTGAATGGCGTGGCCGTCGTAACCATTACCGATGATGATCCGGCAACGCCGTTTGCCGATTCCGCCAGCTCTTACTTCCTCGGCTACATTAATGCCATCTTCGGGGCCGGAATCACGACTGGTTGCGGCAGTAATCATTACTGCCCCAGCCAGAACGTCACCCGCGACCAGATGGCGGCGTTCCTCATTCGCGCCAAAGAAGGTGAGCCAACGGCCGGATATTGCGCGGCCACGCCACCGTTCGCCGACGTTGCGGCCACTAATTCGTTTTGCGGCTATATCAAACGGCTATCCGAACTCGGCATAACCACTGGTTGTGGTTCAGGCAATTACTGTCCTGGCAATGTGGTCACGCGTGACCAAATGGCAGCGTTCCTGGTGCGGGCCGTGGAAGGCGAGCCGGCGGCGGCCTATTGCGGCTCCACAGCTCCGTTTAACGACGTGCCAGCCAGCAATTCATTTTGCGGCTACATCAAGCGACTGTCTGAGTTGGGCATTACTACTGGCTGCGGGTCTGGCAACTACTGTCCGGCTGGTAGTGTCACGCGTGAACAAATGGCCGCCTTTCTGGCGAGAGCATTCTTGGGAATGATGTAGCACGCATCTCCAGAGCAACAGTCCGGTCGAACGCCCGGCAAGGGAAAGCTTGGCAACGTAAGCCCACAACGAATGCAGGGCGCTTGTCGGGTTTTCTGGCCACTTTCCGATTACACATATGGGCGGCGTGCCGCCGATTAACGAGATCAACAACCGGGATGTTGTCTACCCGGATCAAACAAAGGAGGAGCACCCTATGTCTTGCAAATCAATCACCCTCTTGACCGCTCTGCTGGCCGCGTTTCCGATCGCAGTATCTGCCCAGGTCGTCATACCGATCACCCCGTACACGGACCTAGGAGGGCTCGCCGGTCATCGCGAATTTGGCACCAACCTCAATCGCACCTACGTTTCGCCCCTGGAATTCCACAACGACTACGACGGAAGTGGCCTCCAGTTATGGAATGGCGGCTACTACATTGCCCCCTATGGCAACCCATACACCTATTATCGGGCGCCAGTGAATTTTCCGGATGGCGCACAGCTGTGCTACATGAGCATTTACGCTTACGACAATGGTGCATCGAGCAACCGGATTGAGGCCTACCTGATGAGCTACGAAGGCGGCATCCCGACTATCGCAGGTACTGGCGTAGTTGCGAGGCAGGCAACCCAAACGACGTGGGACGGAATTCTTTCATACGCATCCAGTGGAGAAGAGTTTGTGGCAATTAATGTCGGCGGACCGGCCACCGGCGGCCCACCCAACTGCATCACGATCAATAATGATGTCCTGCACGGCGGACACCAATACGCAATTTCAATCTTCCTTCCGGCACCGCTAAACTCGACTTCGTGGAACTCGGCATTCAAGGCGATTGAATTCGGATGGTATCGCGCGGCCAGTCCGGCACCCGCCTCCGCTACATTTTCTGACGTGCCAAGCACCAACACTTTTTTTGCGGCGATCGAGGCTCTCAGCGCTGCCGGTATCACGCATGGATGCGGCGCTGGAACGTTCTGCCCCAACGAAGCGGTTACCCGGGGGCAAATGGCTGCGTTTCTCAGCCGGGCACTTGGTCTCTGATCACGTCGCGCAGCCAAGGCAGTTGATGGATCGGCGATTGGCACAACGGAATACGTAGGCCGCAATCGGATTCCAGGCTTCCAAGGCATTAGGTTCCCCCGTTGCCCCAATCCCATCACATTTCACGCTAGAACGGATCCGGCTACCCCACCAGACAACAATCTGGCCGCCCTAAACGGGCGGGGGTAGGCCGGAATATCCGTCGCACATCGCGAGACCAAAATATGGCTTCCGTCTGGTGGTAGCGCGCTGGGGGAAGACAATTCGGGCCGTTACGCTATCAGGTTTTGTCTGCCGATTTCGACATGCCACTGCCGAATTCGAGACCAACGAGCCGTACCGCCATGACTGACTTTGGCGAATCGGCCGAAAGAATGGGACGCTGCATCGAGCGGGGTGCCGCATTCTGTGCATCTATTTGCAGATAGAAAGATTTTTCCGAGCAGGTTGACCTTACGCAAGCCGCGTCGCCTCACCACCACGGTAGAATCGCGGCCGTTCTTCCGAACACTTTTCCCCGGAGGCTAGCTGTGACAGCTTCAATCGCAACCAACCAGACAATCCTGGTCGTGGGCGGCGGCATCAGCGGCATGACTGCCGCGCTCGAGGCAGCTGAATGCGGCAAACAGGTCATCCTGGTCGAGAAGACCCCGACGCTCGGCGGCCGCACTGCCCAGCTCTATCGCTACTTCCCCAAGATGTGCCACCCGACCTGCGGGCTGGAAATCAACCTCCGGCGCCTCAAGGGCAATCCGAATGTGAAGGTGATGACGATGACCGAGGTCACCGCCGTCGCCGGTGCTCGCGGCAATTACAACGTCACCCTCAAGGTGGCGCCGCGCTACGTCAATGAGAACTGCACCGCCTGCGGCGATTGCGGCAAGGCCGTGACCGCTGAAGTTGCCGATGATTTCAACTATGGCCTCTCCAAGGTCAAGGCGGCCTACCTGCCGCACCTGATGGCCTATCCGCAACGCTACGTCATCGACGCCTCCATCGTCGGCAACGGCGAAGGCGAGAAAGCCAAGTCGGCGTGCAAGTATGGCGCGGTCGACTTGGGCATGAAGGAAGAATCGATTCAACTCAACGTCGGCGCCGTGGTCTGGGCCACGGGCTGGCGGCCTTTCGACGCCAACAAGATCCAGCCCTACGGTTACGATCGCTACGCCAACGTCATCACCAGCGTCGAGTTCGAGCGCCTGGCCGATCCGCATGGTCCCACCGGCGGCAAGCTGTTGCGTCCCTCCGACGGCAAGGAAGCGAAGAACATCGCCTTCATCCAGTGTGCCGGTTCGCGTGACGAAAACTACCTCCGTCACTGCTCGCGCATCTGCTGCATGGCNNTATTACATCGACATCCGCGCCATCGACCGCCTCGAAGATTTCTACGCCAACGTCTGGAAGGATCCGACGGTCAGCTTCATCAAATCCAAGGTCGCCCGCGTCGCGGAGAACAGCGCGAACGGCAACCCGGTCCTGCACGGTGTCGACACCGAGGGCTATCACCGTTACGCCACCGAGCATGACCTCGTCGTCCTCGCCGTCGGCATGGAACCCGAAGTCACCGGCGTCAAACTGCCGGCCGACATCATCCAGGATTCTTCCAACTTCATCGAAGGCTCCAAGGACGGCGGCATGTTCGGCGCCGGCGCCGCTTCGAGCCCGCTGGATGTGAACCGCGCGGTGCAAAGCGCCACCGCCGCCTCGCTGAAGGCCATTCAGGTAATTCACAAGTCTGCTTCGACGGAGGCCGCGTAACCATGGCCGAAATGAAAACTGCTGCCTATATCTGTACCGGCTGCGGCATCGGCGACGTGCTCGATGTCAAGGGCCTGGAAGGTGCCGCCAAGAAGGACGGCAAGATGGCCGAGGTCAAGACCCACGCCTTCCTGTGCAATGCCGAAGGCGTCCAGATGATCAAGGACGACATCGCCGGCGGTGTCACCCACCTGTGCATCGCCGCTTGCTCGCGGCGCGCCAAGACCGAAGCGTTCAGCTTCCCCGGTGTTGGCATTTCCCGTGCCAACCTGCGCGAGGGCGTGATCTGGGTCGTTGCCGAAGGTTCCGACCATGACGAAGTCCGCCAGGAAATGGCGGAAGACTACGTGCGCATGGGCTGCGCCGAAGTCAAGAAGATCGTCGTCCCCGGCGGCAACGTCAAACAATCCTCCAGCAAGCGCATCCTGGTCGTCGGTGGCGGCATCTCCGGCATGACGGCGGCGCTCGCCGCGGCCGACGCCGGCTACGAAGTCGTGATCGTCGAGAAGGCAAACGCACTCGGCGGATTCGCCAGGAACTTGGTCAAGCGCGTGCCGTTCAGCGGCCCGTACGCTGAGCCGCAACCGACCGGCATCGCCGAGATGGCGGCGAAGATCGGCGCCAATCCGCGCATCAAGGTGCACCTCAGTTCGACGGTCACCGAGACCGCTGGCGCACCCGGGCGATTCAACATCAAGGTCGCGCAGGAATCCGGTGCCGTCACCGAAGAACTGGTCGGCGCCATCGTCCAGGCGACCGGCTTCACGCCTTACGACATCAACAAGCTGACCGAACTCGGCGGCGGCCAGGCCAACGTGGTTGACCAGGCCGGGCTCGAAGCCATGGCCATGGCGGCCAACGGCGGCGCCATCAAGCGCGCCGACGGCAAGGAAATCAAGAGCGTCGTGTTCGTCCAGTGCGCCGGCCAGCGCGGTTCCGGCGGCAACGGCAATGGCACTCATCTGGAGTACTGCTCCGGCCACTGTTGCGCGACCAGCATCAAACAGGCAATGTACTTCAAGGACGCCAATCCGGATGTCGACACTGTCGTCATGTACTCGGACCTGCGCGTTCCGGGCATGGGCGAAGACTTCTATCGCAGCGCCCAGCAGAAGGGCGTGATCTTCACCAAGGGCAAAGTCGCCAAGGTGGCCGGCGGCGCGAGCTGCAAGGTCGACTTCAACGATCTGATCCTCAATGAAGATACCTCGGTCGATGCCGATCTGGTGGTACTGGCGACCGGCCAGGTGCCGAACGCCGGCGTCAATCTCGACGACTGGTCGGCGGTGGTCACGCTGGCCGACGGCGGCGACGAAGCCGCCAAGGCCAAGACGGTCGAGATGAAGAAGGGCTCGGTGCTGAACCTGGAATACCGCCAGGGTCCGGACATGCCGCAGTTCAAGTACGGCTTCGCCGATTCACACTTCATCTGCTTCCCGTACGAAACGCGCCGTACCGGCATCTACGCCGCTGGCCCCGTGCGCCGGCCGATGGACATGATGCAGGCCCAGGAGGACGCCACCGGCGCCGCGCTGAAAGCGATCCAGGCGGTCGAGAACGCCGAAAAGGGGCGCGCCGCCCACCCCCGCGCCTGGGACTTGTCGTTCCCGACGGCGCGCCTCGAAGGCTGCACGCAGTGCAAGCGCTGCACGGTCGAATGCCCGTTCGGCGCCATCGACGAAGACGAAAAGCGTTTCCCGAAGTTCAACGAAGAGCGCTGCCGTCGCTGCGGTACCTGCATGGGCGCCTGTCCGGTGCGCGTGATTTCGTTCGAGAACTACTCGGTCGATACCGTCGGCAACCAGATCAAGGCCGTCAATGTGCCCGACCAATTCGAGGAAAGGCCCCGCCTCTTGTTGCTCGCCTGCGAGAACGACGCCTACCCGGCGCTCGACATGGCCGGCATCCAGCGGCTCTCCTACTCGGCCTACATTCGCGCCATCCCGGTGCGCTGCCTCGGCTCGGTCAACACCATCTGGATCACCGACGCGCTGAGCGCCGGCTACGACGGCGTGATGATGATGGGCTGCAAGAAGGGCGACGACTACCAGTGCCACTTCGTCAAGGGCTCCGAACTCGCCAGCTATCGCATGAGCAAGATCGGCGACACCCTGAAGCAGATGGGCCTGGAAGAAGAGCGCGTGATCACCCACGAAGTGGCGATCACCGACCATGAGCGCGTCGCCAAGCTCATCAACGACTACGCGACCCAGATCGTCGAGATCGGCTTGTCGCCGATGAAATTCTGAGGATGGGAACCATGAGCGATCTCAACACTCAAGCCGTGATGCGCTACAAGAACAGCTTCCTCAAGGAAGTTGAAGAGCGCGTGGAAGACGGCTACTGGGTCAAGATGTGCATGCAGTGCGGCGTCTGCGCCGGCTCCTGCCCGTTCGGCCCGCACTGGGAACATTCCCCGCAGAAGATCTTCATGATGATCCGCGCCGGCAAGCGCGATGAAGTCCTGAAGACCGACTCGATGTGGATGTGCACCTCCTGCTACAACTGTATCGCCCGCTGCCCACGCAAGCTGCCGATCACGCACATCATGCACGGCCTGGCGAACTACTCGTATCGCCTTGGCCTGTCACCGAAGGGCCAGCCGAACCAGGCCATCGCCAGGCTGTTCTGGAACAACGCCATCAAGAGCGGCCGCGTCAACGAATTGACCTTCTCGCTGGCGATGTACTTCAAGGACGGCATCGTCCAGGGCATCAAGAATTCGCTGGCCATGCAGGGCATCGGCCTCGGCCTGATGAAGGCCAAGCGCCTCAACCCGATGGAAATTCTCGGCGGCCACACCTGCAAGGACAAGGGGAGCATCCATAAGATGATCGCCAAGGCCCGCGAAATCGAAGACCGTCGCCGCGGTCTTGCCTGAACGGAGTCACCAGAATGGCAAAGAAACAATACGCGTTCTACCCCGGCTGTTCTTCCCAGAAGGGCGCCTCGGCATCGAACTTCCTGACCTCGATCGGCGTCATGTGCGACAAGCTCGACATCCAGCTGAACGAGATTCCCGACTGGAACTGCTGCGGCGCCTCGATCGGCTACGCCGAAGGCGGCGAACTGCCGCGCCTGGTCCTCAACGCCCGCAACCTGGCGCTCACCGAGCAGAACATGCCCGGCATGGACATGGTGTCCGGCTGCCCGGCCTGCTGGCTGTCGAGCCGCGAAACCGCCGAGCGCCTGCAGG
>PMIH01000003.1 GCA_003158255.1 Rhodocyclaceae bacterium | reverse complement strand
CCTTCTGGATGCGCAGCGGCCCTTCGTGGCGGCTGGCGGCGAGTATGGTGCCGCCCTCGCGTTCTGCAAAGCGCAACGCAAGATTCGCCTGCCAAGGCATCGATTCGACTGACATGGATTCGGGCAGGCGGGCGGTCATGGCGCCATTATCGGCGCAGACCGGGCAGACGCGGAATACGTCGAATTGCGCAGCCTGGCGGTCTTGCAGGGGTGTATAAAATAGGCTACAGTGCCTCATGGGCGTGATCTACACCACCGAGCAATTCGACACTTGGTATGACGGCCTGCGCGATGCGCGCGCGAAGGCGGCAATCAAGGTGCGCATGCGTCGGGCCGAGGACGGCAACTTCGGTGACTGCGGACCGGTCGGCGAGGGAGTGTCGGAGATGCGGATTCACTACGGCCCCGGCTACCGCATTTACTTCAAGCGTACCGGCATGGAGGTGGTGATTCTGCTGGCGGGCGGTGATAAGAGCACGCAAGTGAAGGACATCAGGAAGGCGCTGAAATTGGCGCATGAAATGTAGGTGGATGGAGGAAATGGCGATGGCACTGAAACTGCGCAAATGGGATGTGGTCGAGGAACTCAAGACCGATGAGGACATGGCGCTTTACCTCGAAGCGGCCATGGAAGAGGCCGGCGACGATGCGGCCTTCATCGCCAAGGTGCTTGGCGACATCGCACGCGCCAGGGGCATGACGCAACTCGCCCGCGACACTGGCATCGGACGCGAAAGTCTCTACAAGGCGCTGTCCGGCGAAGGCAACCCCAGCTTCGCCACCATTCTCAAGGTCGTTCACGCCCTCGGCGTAAAGCTGCATGCCGCACCGGCTACGCCCGCCGCCAAGCCGTCAAGACCGTCCCGCAAGAAGCCCGCCAGAGAACTGGCTACGGCTCAATGACCGTGCCTCGTCCTTCTCCATGTCGGTGCAGGCGCCGAGCATCAGTCGTAGCGGAACGCCATCTGGGGAGGGACCGGGCGCTCCTCGCACGACCAATGCTTTGATGTAGCCTAACTAGCTACAAACGAAGCAGTTATGGCTACAATAGTCCAACCATGCTCCTCGATCTTCTCTTCGGCAGCTACCGTCAGCGCGTCCTGACCCAGCTACTGCTGCATCCCGACGACGCCTACCACGTGCGGGAACTGGCGCGCCTGACCGGTACCACGGCCGGCACGCTGCACAAGGAACTGGCCCGCCTGGCCGAAGCGGGCGTGCTGTCGCGCGAGAAGCAGGGCAATCAGGTGCACTATCGCGCCAACCGCGAATGCCCCGTCTATCCCGAACTGGCGGGGCTCTTCCGCAAGACCAGCGGCGCGGCCGTCGTCCTGGCCGATGCCCTGCGGACAGTGACTCCAATGCCTGCGCTGGCGCTGGTCTTCGGCTCGCTGGCGCGCGGCGAAGAAAACGCCCGCAGTGACGTCGACCTGCTGATCATCGGTGATGCCACTTTCGCCGAAGTCGTGAAGGCGCTGCACCCGGCGCAGGAAACCTTGCAGCGCGAAATCAACCCGGTCGTCTACAACGCCGCCGAATTCGCGCGCCGCGTTGCCGGCAAAGACAGCTTTGTCGCCAACATCCTGAGCCACCCGAAGCTCTTCGTCATCGGAACCGAACATGACCTTGCAAAACTTGCTGGCCATCCAGCGCCTGCAGGCGTTTGAGGCGACGGCCGAAGGCGTGCAGCGGCTGCTGGCCGCTGCCGCGCGCAACCTTGCCGACGCCAAGCTGGCGGCCTTGAGCGCCGACAACCGCTTCGATGCCGCCTACAAGACCCTCATGCAATGCGCCATGATCGGCCTGTGGGCCAATGGCTATCGCACCTCCACCAGCCAGCCCGGTCATCACCAGACCGCATTGCAGGCGCTGCCCCTGACCATGGGCCTGGACAAGGACACGGTGATCGTCCTCGACGCTCTGCGCAAGCAGCGCAACCTCGGCGACTACGAAGGCAACCCCGTTACCGATGCCGCCGTCGCCGAGTGCCTGAAGCGGGCCGAGGCGCTGCTTGCCCACACCCGGCAATGGCTGGCGAAACAACGCCCCGACCTGCTCGCCAAGACCTGATCTCGCCGCGCCATCATGCCGACCGCCGCATCGACGCGGCTATTCGCTATTCGGATGCACCTTTAACTTTATGTTGGACATTGCCGCAATCCGGTAACTCGGACCCCCTGGTCTTTCCAGGTTTCGCGTTACCGACAGATGACTTGATCGCCGGTGGCTGCCTTTCCAGGCCAGCCGCCCGTCTCGCATTCGATTGCCGGAGCAACATCCAACATGAACATCTCAAGAGCCGAGCAAAGGACGCTGCACGTCCTAGCCAAAGGCGGCCGCATCGTGCATGAGCGCGACCACCGCGGCCACATCGCCGCCATCACCTGCTACACCCGTGAAGGACTGGTCCTGACCGACTGCACGCTGCCGGTCTTCCGCAAGCTGAAGAGCAAGCGCCTGATCGCCTCGCGCAACGGCCAGCCGTATTCGATCAACCGGTCGGGGCTGTGCGCCGTGCGCCCGCAACTCGACAACCAATAACCGATCCGTTCGCGCACGCCGCCCGCGCTTCGCGTGGGTGGCGTGTCGCCACGGCTGACTTTCCCCGGCAGTGCGCGGGGATGAGCGGACAGTCGGCCGCGCAGCGGGTATGCTGTCGGCGATTCTTAGGCTTGCCGCTTTTTTGCGATGCGATTAGCACTGTATGAGCACCCATTCGATTCTTGATAGAACCCGTTGCGATGCGGCTTGTGGGCCATTCTGGCGCTCCACGTTGGGGAGCGGCCGTCCAAGTTATGCAGTAGTACTGCCCCAAAAGACAAGTTAGCCTTTTGCCATATGCCGTCAAAAAGGGTTTTTACGAACGGATGGGTGTTCTGGTTGGCGCGCCATCCGAAACACGGACTTATTCTGTTTGATCGCGCAGATCAAGACGAAGTCCCTGCTGGCAGCATGCGGGTGTTTGAAGTTCGCGGAAGTACCCGATGCATACTGCCTCAAGAAGCGCTCAAGTCCGAAACATCTGCCGATGTATCAGACAGTGAGTTCGTTCAACTAGTGAACCTCTACAACGGCGTCAAGGCATCACTCGGAAAACCAATAAAGGCCCCGGGCTATGACGCTTGCGCCTCATTGGAAGACAAACACAAGAGGTTTCTCCGCGAGAGAGGCCTGCCAGACAATGGCATACGCCCGGCAACTGGTAATCGTTCGCACCGGGTCACACATTGCTGGTCGTGCAAGGGGCATCTTGATAACTCGGTGGACGTTGAGTGTGCCACCTGCGGGTGGATCATTTGCGATTGTGGTGCATGTGGCTGTGGCAGATAAGCAAACAATCGGGCGTACGCCGCGCTCCAAGGGATGTTAGCCACCTATGCAATTGGCCGAGATGCGTGCACTACTTTCCGCTTGGGGCGCAGAAAGGCCTTTGGTCAGCCGACTTTGGCTATTCGGTAGTCGTGTTCGTGGCGATCATCGCCCTGACAGCGACGTTGATGTTGCTATCGAACTCGATATGTCGGCTGCGAAGGGAGTGGACGAAAGTGGTGGTATAGCTACTTGGGCCTTTGATACCACGCCGTGGAAGCCAGAGCTTGAAGGCTTGCTTTCGCTGGTCGTTGACCTCCAGCGTTACAAGGTCGGAGAGACCAACGTTATTCAGGCTGGCCTTGATAGGTCCAGCATCCTCGTTTATGAGAAGCAAAAGCGCTGAGTTTTGACTTGAAAGGACACCCAGATGGGCTTGCTCAAATTGCTTGGCCTCGGGCCGAAAGAAAAAATATGCGCTGGGTGTGGTGAAAAATCGATCCTGCGCGATCGGAAGCAACCTAATCCTCGTTACCCAGGCAGCACAAGATATTGGGGGTGCCCATATGGCCCCGGCCTGTATTGTTGCAAGCCAGAGAATGTTGGCAAGAGGATCGAAATCAATGTGTTTGCCCGTGGACAAAAGCGGTGGGCATGACATCGCGTTGGTGTTTTCGGAAAGTCGGCGGTGGTGGCACGGCAGGTACGCAGCATTCATTGCCTAACACCACGCCAATGAGCTTGAACGTTGAACGACCGCGTTCCTAAGGCGTAATGGCAACACGGGTCGAACCGAGTCATTCCCCTGAAAAGTCAGCCGTGGCGGTACGGCTCCCCGGCACTGATTACACCGCCAGCAACTCCCTTACCCCGTCCTTCTCCATATCCGCCCCCGCCCCGCGCTTGATGATCTCGCCGCGCTCCATTACGAGGTATTGATCGGCGAGCGAGCGGGCGAAGTCGTAGTACTGCTCGACGAGCAGGATGGCCATGCTGCCTTCTTCGGCGAGGGCGCGGATGGCGCGCTCGATGTCCTTGATGATGGAGGGCTGGATGCCTTCGGTGGGTTCGTCGAGGATCAGCAGCTTCGGGCCGAAGGCCAGGGAGCGGCCGATGGCGAGCTGTTGCTGTTGGCCGCCGGAGAGGTCACCGCCGCGGCGGCTTAGCATCTGCTTCAGCACCGGGAACATCTCGAAGATGCGCGGCGGGATGGGTGTGTTGCCGGGCCGGGTGGCGAGGCCCATCTGCAGGTTTTCCTGCACGGTCAGGCGCGGGAAGATCTCGCGGCCCTGCGGCACGTAGCCGATGCCGGCCTTGACGCGTTCGTGCGAGGGGGCTTTGGTGAGGTCCGCATCGTTGAAGCGGATCGCGCCCGACTTGGCGGGTACCTGGCCCATCAGGCATTTCAGCAGCGTCGTCTTGCCGACGCCGTTGCGGCCGAGCAGCGTCGTCACCTTGCCGATCTCGGCGGCGAAGGAGATGTCGCGCAGGATGTGGCTGCCGCCGTAGTACTGGTTGAGGTTTTCGACGGAGAGCATCGCTAGCGTCCCAAATACACTTCGATGACCCGCTCGTCATTCTGCACGGTGGCGAGGTCGCCTTCGGCGAGCACCGAGCCTTCGTGCAGCACCGTGACCTTGCGCTTGCCCTGGGTGAGCTGGTCGACGAAGCTCATGTCGTGTTCGACGACGACGAGGGAATGTTTGCCTTCCAGCGACAGGAACAGCTCGGCGGTGCGCGCGGTTTCGTCGTCGGTCATGCCGGCGACAGGTTCGTCGAGCAGCAGCAGCTTCGGGTCCTGCATTAGCAGCATGCCGATTTCCAGCCACTGTTTCTGGCCGTGCGAGAGCAGGCCCGCCAGGCGGTCGGCCTGTTCGGCGAGGTGGATGGTGTAAAGCGTCTCGGCGATGCGGTCGCGCGTTTCGGAATCGACCACCGAGAACAGGCTGCGGCGCACGCGCTTGTCGGTCTTCATCGCCAGTTCCAGGTTCTCGAACACGGTGTGGTTCTCGAAGATGGTCGGCTTCTGGAACTTGCGGCCGATGCCGGCGTGGGCGATCTCCGGCTCGGTCATCTTGCGCAGGTTCAGCGTCTGGTCGAAGAAGGCCTTGCCCTTGTCGGGCCGCGTCTTGCCGGTGATGACGTCCATCATGGTCGTCTTGCCGGCGCCGTTGGGGCCGATGATGCAGCGCAGCTCGCCGGCGTCGATGGACAGCGCCAGTTCGTTGAGCGCCTTGAAGCCGTCGAAGCTGACCGTGATCTTGTCGAGGAACAGGATCGTGTCGTGCGAGGGTGCGAGGTCTTCCGTCGTGGCGATGGTCATGTCGCTCATGCCTTGCTCCCGCGCCACTTGCGCCACAGCCCGACGATGCCGTCCGGCAGCCAGAGCGTCACGGCGACGAACAGCGCG
>PMIH01000193.1:55443-68873 GCA_003158255.1 Rhodocyclaceae bacterium | reverse complement strand
CGACTTGGCAACCATGTCGCGCAAGCGCCGGTGCCGATCTGCCTCCGCGCCGGTTCCAAGCAGCCCAGCCGCATAGCCGCGGTCGATGATGTCCTTCGCCTCGGCAGGATAGCCATCCTGCATGGACAACTGCGCCGCCTCAAAGTACTCGCCGGTCGTGCGCATGGTGTGCGTATAGAGCTTGAGGCGAGCCACGTCGAGCGCATGCCGTGCCGGGAATCCGGTGCCCTTGGTCAGCTCGTAGATCGCCGTCAGCCAGTAGTCCGGTTTCGGGTAACGCGTGAGGAGCTTCTCCAGCGCCGTGCCATAGCAAGCGGTATCGTGCTGCTTGAGGCAAATAGTGGAATACAGTTGCAACTGTTCCTCTGACGCCGGTTTGCCGTTTTCCTCCTGCGCCTTGATCAGCGCAGCGAGTTCTTCTCCAGCCCGCGCAAAGTCGTTGTTCAGGTAGAGGGCCTGGACACGCAAGGTCCGCAGGGCAGGATCGGTACCTCCCTCCTTCAGGTAGCGGCTCGTCAAATCGGCGCACTTGGCGTAATCCTTGACCAGATAATATTGTCCCGCCGCGCCGGCGATCAGAACCAACCGGTCAGCCGCAGGTGCGGCAGGGGAGACTGCCGCAGCCTCCAGGCTCCGCGCCGCCGTGCCCGGATCGCCAGCCATGGCTGCCGCCTGTCCGCGTACTCGCTCGACCATGTAGGTCTCGTAAGGGGTCTTGTCGGCAGCCGCATCCGCCTCCTTCAGCTTCAGCAACGTCTCCTTGCCCTTCTTGGCCTTGAGCAGATCAATGGCCGCTTGCAAGGGCTTGCCGATTTCGGGCCGCACACTCTGCCCCTTGGCGCCCTCCTGACAGAATGAAGAGGAGGAGAACAGCGCCACACCGACCGCAAGGATCAGTGCGCGCAGCATCGTACTAGTCGGCAAATTGCTCATTTCCTATCAATCCGAGTTTCTTCGCGCCTAAGCGCTGGACAGCGGCCATCACACGCGCTACATGCTCGTACTTGACCAGCTTGTCCGGGCGTAGATGAATCTCTGGCTGATCCGCCATCTGCGCCACCACGGCTAGCCGGTCTTCAAGCGCTGACTCATCCGGCAGCACCTCGCCATTCCAGAGCACGGTGCCATCGAAGTCCACGTCGATACGCACGACCACCGGCGGCGTCAGCGGCGGCGCCGCGCCGGCGGGCATGTTCAACTTCACGGCATGCGTCTGGATCGGAATGGTGATGATCAGCATGATCAGGAGCACCAACATGACGTCGATGAGTGGCGTCGTGTTGATGTCCACCATGACATCGGATTCGTCGCCCCCGCCCACATTCATTGCCATGATCGTGCTCCCTCAGCCGCCCCGAGCCGGCGGCTCGATAATGAAACCCACTTTGACGATGGCGGCGCGCTGGCAGTCGTACACCACGCGACCAACCGCCTCGTAGCGCGCACCGCGGTCNNTTCTCGGGTTTGGTCTGCGTCGGCTGGTTGGTTTCCTTCGGCAGTTCGAGTGGAACGGTATGTATCACGACCGGGATGGTGATCAGAAAAATGATCAGCAGCACCAGCATGACATCCACCAGCGGCGTGGTGTTGATGGCGGAGACGACTTCGTCTTCCGACTCGACCGCCCCCATCTGCATGGCCATGTCAGGTCCTCCGCGCGTCCTTGTGGCCGCTGGCTATCAAGAGCATGTGAAGCTGGCTGGTGAATTGCCGCACGGCCGCCATGGCGCTCTTGTTGCGGCGAACCAGCCAGTTGTAGCCGAGCACCGCCGGAACGGCAACCGCCAAGCCCATGGCCGTCATGATCAACGCCTCGCCCACCGGGCCGGCGACTTTGTCGATCGATGCCTGGCCGGCAATGCCAATGGCCGTCAACGCATGGTAGATGCCCCAGACGGTGCCGAAGAGACCAACGAACGGCGCCGTAGAACCGACGGTCGCCAGGAACGCGAGCCCATTCTGCTGCTTTTCGGCGATCGAATCGATCGAACGCTGCAGCGACATGCCGACCCAGCTGTTCAAGTCGATTTGCTCTTCCAGCGTGCCTTCGTGATGCTCGGCCGCTTGGATGCCTTCGTCGGCGATGAAACGATAGGCGCTGTTTTCACCCAACAAACGCGCACCATCGGAAGCCGACGGTGCTTTCCAGAACTTCCCGCGCACCTCCTTGGCATCGCGGATCAGGCGCTGCTGCTCGATCAGTTTGACCACACCGATATACCACGAACCGAGCGACATGATCACCAGAATGATGAGTGTCCCCCTGGCAACGATGTCACCTTGTTTCCACAGGGCATCAATGCCATACGGATTTTCAACGACCTCGGTGTGGGGCTTTGCAGCCACCGTCGCTACCGGCTCGGCTGTTTGAGCGGCCACCAGACCGCCAAAAATCAGCGTCCCCATGGCCAGTGCAACGACAAACAGATTTCGCAGACTCCAATTCGACTTCATCTAACCTCTCCCTCGTTTGGGGTGAATATTCATGTCCAGGGCTCCTAATCAATTTTCCATTCATACTCGATTCGAGCCCACGATTGTTCTGGCTTGCCGTCGGCAGTGGCCGGCCTGAAGTGGCACAGCCCAAGGCCCTTGCGCGCTGCTTCGTCGAGTCGCCGCGAACCCGACGTACGCAAGACCTTGCTGTCAAGCACCGAACCGTCGGCGCCGATCAGGAACGAAAGCACGACGATGCCGGTTTCATGCGCCCGCAACGAGGCCGTAGGGTACTCCGGTTTCTCGCAGCGCGAGGCGTCGACCACCGCATTCGTGCGCGTCCGCGCCGGCGTCTGCACCTGCGGCATGGGTGCCTCGACCGCCGGCTTGACGTCGCTCACAGCCGTAATCGTATTGGTCACCGGTGGCGGCGTATCCACACGCACTTCGGGCGGCGGAATGAACGGCGGCGGCGGCGCGGCCATCTTCGGTGGCGGGGGCGGCGGCGGTTTGTCGATCGGCGGCGGTTTGACTTCCTCGACGATCTTGGTCTCGAGAGGAGGCACGATCACCTCGATGACCTTGCGCGCCAAACCTGTCAGCAGCGCATAGATCAACACCGCATGGAAAACGGTGACAACAGCAATACCGGTCAGGCGCCGCCCGGAATCGGGAGGATCAAGATAGCTCAAACGCGGATACTCCAAAAAAACTTACAAAATACTGAGCCGCATTTTAAGCCGACAGTTGTGATCGATGCGACATAACTTGCATATCGAACTGGATATGCGATTTTGCAAAACAGAAAGATCACCCCGTCCGGAAACCGAAATCTCCGAACGGGAGTCCTTGCAATGTTACTTCCAGTCGTAACGCAAGCTGGCCCGGAAAGTCCGACCAATCGCGCCTGCCATGTCATACGTGCCGTTGAAATTCTGGTTGGCATAGGCCACTAGATCCAACGGCGCCCTGCGATTGAAAATATTGGTGATCGAACCCTGGACCTTCCATTCCTTGTCGATCATATATCCCGCAAATAGATCAAAGGTTGTGAACGAAGCGGTGTATTTCGGCACCTCGAGGTCGCCGAAATTCACAACGGAGCCGCCATCGGTATTCCTGATGTGGCCGCGATAGTTGGCGCGCCCGGTGATGCTCGTCGGACCGCCGTCCCAATTCACCGAGAATGTAGCCCGCACACGCGGCATGCCAGCCCCTGAACTCATTGACACTGGGCCGTGCTCGCCAGCGTAGTGCGATACGCTACCGTCTGCGTTGGTCCGATCGAACTTGATGAGGTAAGTGAGGTCAAAATCGGTAGTGATTTTACCCGCGGCAGCTAGATCAAATATGTTGCGCAGGTTAACATCGACGCCGTCTGTCATTGTCTTGGTCGCATTGACGTAGGGCGCCATCACGGCAAGCAACTGACCCGGGTCACCGGAATACTGGGCAGGTATCGACGTATCACGAATCGCCGTCACACCAGGGAACGCCCCTGGATTAGCGGCCCAGACTGACGGATCGATCTGGACAATTTCGTTCTTGCGCACAATGTGGTAGTAGTCCAACGTCAGGTTCACCTGCTTGGCCGGTTCGAAAACGAAACCCAACGTGTAGTTCTTCGATTCCTCGGGCTTGATATTCGGATTGCCGACGGTGATAACACCAACGTTGATACCGCAGGCGTTTGTTGCCGCATCGGAAACAGCCGTGCCTCCGGGACAGCGCACTGGATCGTTGACACCAGGCACATATCCAGCAGTTGCGGATGAACCATTCTCGGAGAAATTCGGTGCGCGGAAGCCCTCCGCATAGGTGCCGCGCAGAGCCAGTTCTTTGATGGGTGTCCACTTGATACCCAGTTTCGGCGTCTTCGAGTTTCCATAATCACTATAGTGATCGATCCGTCCTGCAGCGGATACATCGACCGTCTTCAAGACGGGTGCATCAAGTTCCGCATAGACCGCATCAACATTGCGCGAGCCCATCGCAGACGCATAGCCGAGACCCAGAACTGTGCCATCACCCGTGCCCTGTACGGCAGGTGAATTCACACTCTCGTGACGAATTTCTCCGCCAATCGCGAGACTGAGTGGCCCACCTGCCAGGGACATCAATTCGCGGGTACCTTTGAAATCAAAGAAGCTCGTTTCGGTCTTCGAATTCGTGGTCAGCGTAGGCGCGACCGCAGAAAGTACGGCTGCCGAATTACTGCCACCGGGCTGATACGTGCCATCCAGCACTGCAGTCTTGAACGCTGGGTAGTTCAGGTAACCGCGCAGGGTACTGTCAAGCTTGCTGGTCATGTCGCCAACGGCGGCCTCCCAATCCCATCCGACGTGCGAACCTTTCAGGCCGGCTATCACGCGTGTGGCAGTATTCTTGTCCTCTTCCGTGCGGGGGCCGACATCGCTTGTCGTTCCGTAGTAGCGAACCGGATCGCCCGCCGTGTAGCCGCCAATGTTGGCAGCATTGGCCGGGTCAGTGAACGGGTTGTAGGCAAGCGAACCCGCCCCAGCAACGTTGATGGCTTGCGATACGACCTTCTGGGTATTAATGCTATACACGGTGGCCCGGGTTCCGGAAGGTGTGCCCGAACTCTTGACGGTGGACTCGAAGATGCCCAACTCGCCAAAGGCTTCAAGCGTCCCAGGCAGCTTGGTTGTGAAACGCCCATAGAAGTTCGTACGAGTCGCTTCTGGCTGTAACTGCTCGTAATCCGTGGTGCTCCATCGGCACAGGCCATTCGCATCAATGTTCCCACTCGGGCAAGTTGCGCGGCCGCGCAATACATCGCCGGAATTGAGATCCAAGTAGCTGCCCTGGGGGGAACCACGGCCAAGCGACTGACCATCAAGTGGGTAGCCACCGGGCCGGGAATCACCGTACCCCTGCCCTGTGAGAACGTTCGAGCCAATATAGGATGGACGATCCTTCGCCCAAATTGCAGCTTGGTGGCTCGTTTCGATGTTCAAGAATACGTTGTAGTTGTCCGTTTGCAGGTCGCCAAAGCCCAACGTGCCCGCAAGGCGCCCCTCATGGCCGTCATTCTTATAGGTCGTCCCGCCGCTGACATCTACAGTCCCACCCGTGAAGTTCTGCCTGAGGATAATGTTAACGACACCAGCAATCGCGTCCGAACCATAAATCGCCGACGCACCGTCCTTAAGCACTTCAACTCGCTCAACTGCATCCAGTGGAATGGAATTCAGGTCGACAAAACTGCGTTGTCCGTCATCGCCGAGCGCATAAGGGGCCATACGACGGCCATTGAGCAGAACCAGAGTGGAATTTACAGAAAGTCCACGTAGCGAAACGCCCTGAGCACCGTGCGCGAAACCATCGCCAAAGGACGCTGGAATCGTGCCATTGTTGTCAGCTGGCAACATGTGAATGATGTCGGCGACGGTCTGACGTCCCGAGCGCTCAATTTCTTCGCGCGAGATCACCTGAACTGGCGACGCCGTCTCGGCATCGGTCCGCGGAATATTGGAGCCCGTTATCACGACTCGCTGCGTACTCGATGCCGGAATCGCTGCCGGTAACGGGGCAGGAGTCGAAGCTTCTGCCGGTGCCTGTTGTCCCTGAACCTGTGCCGACTCGGGCGCGGGTGCCTGGGTTTGCCCGTCCTGGGCGTATGCCGGCACAACGACCGCCGAAACCGCGGCAGCAGTGCCAAAGGCGCGTCCGATCAGCACGGACAGCAGTTTCCTCTTTGTCATCTTTCGAAGCCTCCCTAATTGCGGTGAATGAGACAACCGACGCGAGCTTCCCAATGTCCCCTTAGTGGCTGCTTCGGCTGCGAGCAAGACAGTGCGACAGAAATTTGTGCTTAAACTGCTGCAACAAATTCTCACACTCTCTAACAGTGCTTTGCAATCTATCACGTTCGTTTCAACGCTCACAATGCTGTCACGCGTTTGCAACCATTCACCGTTGCGAATAAGCAACGCTCCCGCCGATAGGTGATAAGATCGCCCCCCAATTCGCGTCGACCCGCATGGGATCTATGATTTCGGCTATTCGGCACCTGATGGTGATTGCGCTCTGTTTCGCTTTTTCTGCGATTTGCTGCGCTGCCCCTGATACAACTAAGGTCTTACGTCTCGGCGAGCGTGGCTCCGACGAGGGTTTCGATCCGGTCCGTTCGGTCAACTACTACTCGGCGCGAATTCTGGATGCCGTCGGTGAACCCTTGCTCAGCTACGACTATCTCGCACGGCCGGCCAAACTGGTGCCGGGCGTTGTCGAAGCCCTGCCCGAAGTCACCGACGAGGGGCGCACCTACACCTTTCACATTCGCAAGGGCGTCTATTTCGCTCCCGACCCGGCATTCAAGGACAAGAAGCGGGAACTGACCGCGGCCGATTTCGTTTTCGCCTTCAAGCGTTTCCTCGATCCCAAGCTGCGCTCGCAGTGGCGCTATATGTACGACGGCAAGATCGTCGGCCTCAACGAATTGTCAAGAGCGGCGGAGAAGTCTGGTCGATTCGACTACGACAAGCCCATTGAAGGACTACAGGCGCTCGACCGTTACACCCTGCGGATTCGCCTGACGCGCACCGATTTCAACTTCTCCTACGTCTTGACGATGCCGTCGGCCCTGCCGATGGCGCGCGAAGTGGTTGATGCTTACGGCGACCGCATCAGCGAACATCCTGTCGGCACCAACGCCTACATGCTTACGGAATATCGGCGCGGCTATCGCATCGTCCTCGACGCCAATCCGAACTACCGCGGCTTCGTTTGGGATTTCAAGGCCAACGAAGGCGACGAACTCGACCGCAAGATCGTCGCCGACATGAAGGGCAAACAGATGCCGCAAGTTGGCCGCGTCGAGATCAGCGTCATCGAAGAAGATCAGGGGCGATTTCTCGCCTTTCTCGACGGCCAGCTCGATTTCGTGGATGAAATCCAGAGCATCGCCGAGTCCTGGCGCGACGGCAGCGGTCTCAAGCCGGAACTCAAGGCACGCGGCATCAGCCGCGACGACTTGATCGAACCGGAGCTCACTTATTATTACTTCAATTTCCGGGACCCCATGGTCGGCGGCTTCAGCAAGGAAAACATTGCCCTGCGCCGAGCAATGATCATGGCGTACAACATTGACGCAGAGATCAACACTGTCCGCAAGGGCTTGATCATCCGTGACCAGATGCCGGTGCCACCGGGCGTGGTGGGCTATAACCCGGCCTACCGGACGATGAATCCGTACAACCCGGATGCCGCCAACAAGCTGCTCGACAAATTCGGCTTTTCTCGCGGTGCCGATGGTTGGCGCACCCGGCCGGATGGCAGCCCGCTTCTGATCACTCTCGCCTCTGAACCCGAGTCGCGCTATCGGGAGATGGATGAAGTCTGGTTGAAGTCGCTGGAAAAGATCGGCATCCGTCTGGAGGTCAAGACGCAGAATTTCGCCGAGAACCTGAAAGCCGCCAAGCAGTGCCAACTCCAGATGTGGGGAACGGTCTGGATCGCCGACTATCCCGACGGCGAAAACTTCCTGTCGCTCCTGTATGGTCCCAACTCCGGGCAGAGCAACAATGGCTGCTACGATTCACCGACCTTCAACAAACTCTATGAGATGTCGATCAAACTTCCCGATTCGCCGAAGCGCAACAAGCTTTACGACTTGATGAGCCGGCAGATGGAATATGACGGTGCCTGGCAACTGGAGGGTTCACGCATCCGTAGCACGCTAAGTCAGCCGTGGTTGCACGGCTATCGCAAACATCCGGCGTTGCACTCCGAGTGGAAATACGCCGACATCGACATCGCCGCACGCGAGGCGGCACTCAAACGATGAAACATCTGATCGCGCTTTTCGCAGCCTTGTTCCTGGCGCCGGCTTTGGCCGCCGGCCCGCACCCCGACCCGGACAAGGTGCTGCGCACCATGATTCCGCAGGCCGAGACAGGTTTCGACCCGGCAAAGATTTTCGACCTCTACTCGAACACGATCGCCGAAGCGATCAACGAGGCCCTGCTCACTTATGACTACCTGGCGCGCCCAGCCAAGCTGACTCCACGTACAGCCGAAGCATTGCCGGAAGTCGCCGATGCCGGCCGCATCTACACTTTCCGCATCAAGAAGGGCATCTACTTCACCGACGACCCGGCCTTCAAGGGCAAGCGCCACGAACTAACGGCGGCAGACTACGCCTACAGCATCAAACGGATGATGGACCCGAAGGTTAGATCGCCCTACCGGCCGCTGGTCGACGGCAAGATCGAAGGGCTCAATACCCTGACCAAGAAAGCCGAGCAGACGGGAAGCTTCGATTACGACGCGCCCGTTGCCGGCCTCGCCATGCCGGATCGCTACACGCTGAAGATCACACTCACGGAACCGGACTACAACTTCGCCTACATTCTCGCCATGCCGACCTTCGGTGCCGTGGCACGCGAGGTGATTGAATACTACGGCAACGACACCAACGCCCATCCGATCGGCACCGGCCCCTACAAGCTGGGCAAATGGGTGCGCGCCTCTTTCATCGAGCTGATCGCCAACCCCGACTACCGCGGCGTCGCGTGGAACTATACGGCCGTCGAAGCGGGCGACGAAATCTTGTTGAAGGAAATGAAAGGCAAGGTGCTGCCCACCATCGGCCGCATCGAGATTTCCGTCATGGAAGAGGATCAGGCGCGGCTACTGGCCTTCCAGAACAGGGAACTGGACCTGTTCGAACTGCGCGGCGGCTTGGCGCCCCGAATTCTGGACGGAGCGAAGCTGAAACCGGAATTCACGGCCATGGGCGCGAAACTTTCGCGCATCGTGGACCCAGAACTGGCTTATCCCTATTTCAACATGCGTCAGGGCACGTTCGTCGGTCTGACCAAGGACAAGATTGCGCTACGCCGCGCGCTGATTCTTGCCTACGACTCCGATGAGGAAGTCCGCACCGTCTGGAACGGCCAAGCGGAAAAACTGGAATTCCCCATCCCGCCGGGCATCGTCGGCTACCTGCCGAAATATCGATCGAGCAACCAGACCAACGTCAAGCTCGCCATCGCGCTATTGGAAAAGTTCGGCTACAAGATCGGCGCGGACGGCTGGCGCACCCTGCCCGACGGCCAGCCGCTGGTCGTTCATTTCACCACTTTCCCGGACAGCGAGGGACGCCTGCTGGAAGAGATGATGGCGAAGACGCTGGAGAAGCTTCATATCCACATTCTCGTCGACAAGAAGAAGTTTGCCGACATGCTCAAGGCCGAGAGGGCCTGTCAGATCGAGAGCCGGGCCGACCGCTGGATTGCCGACTACCCGGACGGCGACAATTTCATGCAGCTCTTTTACAGCAAGAACATCGGCCAGACCAACACCAGTTGCACCGATATTCCCGAATACGACCGGCTTTACGAAAAAGCGAGCAAGCTGCCCGACGGTCCGGAACGGACGGCCTTGTGGGTGAACATGGCACGCCTGCTGGAATACTACGGTGCCATTCGCGTCAGCGTCGCGCGCAACCGCAACATGGTGATGCAATCACGCGTCATCGGCTTCAAGAAGCATCCCATCCTGCTTGCCGATTGGCTGTACATCGACATCGACGACAGCGTCAAGGAGAAATGACATGAAGAACGCCATGTTGCCGCTCGCCTTGGCCTTGGCTAACGCCCTGGCCGGATCGGTGCTGGCCGCGGAGCGCCCGGTGCTTCCCGTGTTCACTAACGCGGAAGCGGTCAATGCCCGCTGCGATGCCGGCATCGCCGCGGCACAGAAGTCCATCGGCGCCTTCGCCGCCATGAAGGCGAACAGCGCATCGGCTGCCACCGCGCTGCGACGCTGGGATGGCCTGACGATCGAGATCGAGCAGTTTGCCGGGCCGATGGACATCACCTCGCAGGTGGCCGTCGATTCAGCGGTGCGCGACGCTGCCGACGCCTGCAACGTGCGCGTCGCCAATCTCACCAATGCCTTGTTCCAGAATGCCGGCGCCTACCGACAGATCCATCGGATCGGGAAGGCCACTGGCGCCGACGCAGAATTGCAGCAGGTATTGACCGAAGGCTTCGAGGACGCCGGTGTGGCGCTGCCCGAGGGCAAACGACAGCGCGCGAAAGAGATTCTCGATCGCATCGCTCTGCTGTCGGTGGAATTCCAGAAGAACACACGCGAGGTGCACGCACCCATCGCATTCACGCGTGCCGAGATGGAAGGCGTGCCGCAGAGCTATCTCGACCGCCACAAGCCGGATGCCGATGGCCGCTACAGCCTGACCATGGACTATCCCGACTTCTTCCCGTTCATGGAGAACGCGGTTTCCGGCGAGGCACGGCAGCGCTACTTCGTCGCTTTCAACAATGTTGGCGGCGACCAGAACCTGGCCATCATGGCCGAGGCCGACACCCTGCGCAAGGAACTCGCCGGCTTGTTCGGCAAGCCTTCCTACGCCGACTATGCCTTGCAGCGACACATGGCGGGTACGCCGGAAAACGTCTGGCATTTTCTCGACGAAGTGAAGGACAAGGTGTCCGAAGTCGAACATGCCGAATTGGAAGTACTGCGCGAAGCCAAGGCGAAGTTCCTGGGTACGCCATTGGCCGAAACCAAGCTCGACCGCTGGGATACCGCTTTCTACACCGAGCGTGTGCGCCGGGAACGCTACGCCGTCGATCAGGAGGAACTACGGCGCTACTTCCCGAGCCAGGCTGCGGTCGCCTGGATGTTCGATCTGGCGCATCGCCTCTACGGTGTGACGTTCGTGCCGGTCGACGTCCCGGTCTGGCATGAGAGCGTGCACTATTACGACGTGCTCGACGACAAGGGCCAACGTATCGCCGGCGCCTACCTCGACCTCCAGCCGCGGCCGGGCAAGTACAACCACGCCGCCGTCTGGCCGGTACGCCACGGCTCGACGCTGGTTGGGCGAACACCGATTGGCGTGCTGGTCGCCAATCTCGACCCCAAGGGCCTCAACCACGACGAGTTGGAGACGCTGCTCCACGAATTCGGCCACCTGTTGCACACCACCTTGTCGCGCGCCCACTACGCGACGCTGTCCGGCACGAACGTGCGCCAGGACTTCGTCGAAGCACCGTCGCAAATGTTCGAGGAGTGGACCCGGCGCACGCAACCACTGGCGCTGATCCACGACCATTGCAGCGACTGTCCGGCGGTGGATGCCGAACTGCTCGATCGCATCAACCAGGCCCGCCGCTTCGGCGCCGGCATGCGCTATGCCCGCCAGCACATGCTGGCGACTTTCGACATGGAGCTTGCCGGCCCCAACCCCGGCGATCCGCTTGCCACCTGGGCCAAACTCGAAGAGGCGTCGCCGCTCGGCCACGTTGCCGATACCAGGTTCCCGGCTAATTTTGGCCACCTGCTCGGCGGTTACGCGGCCGGCTATTACGGTTACATGTGGTCGGAAGTCGTTGCCCTCGACATGGCCAGCCAATGGGGCGACAACCTGCTCGACGGCAAGGTGAGCCGGCGCTACCTCGATCTCGTGCTATCCAAAGGCGGCGAGGTACCGCCGCAGAAGATGGTGCGTCAATTCCTCGGCCGCGATCCTTCGCCAGCGGCCTTTTTTGCCGAGATCACCGGCAAGCGTGGCTAAAGTGCCGCCCGTGGCGTCCAACCAGTCAGGCTACGCAAATATGAACGATGCCGACTTGCGTCGGCGCGTTGTCAGTCGTGGCGGTACGCCGCTAGGAAACCATCCATGAGCGCCTATATCCTGCGCCGCCTGTGGCAGATGATCCCGACCATGCTCGGTGTCGTACTGCTGGTCTTCTTCCTGTTCAACTACGTCGGCGGCGATCCGGCCTATATCCTCGCCGGCAAGATCTCCAGTCTCGAACAAATTGCCAGCATCCGCCGCCAGCTCGGCATCGACGAACCCTACTACGTGCAGTTGTGGATCTTCATCAAACAGATCCTGACGGCAGATTTCGGTTCGTCGTGGGCCACCAACGAACCGGTGTCGCAGATCATCATGACCCGCATCGGCCCTTCGCTGACCGTGCTGGTGCCGATGGTCATCATCGAAACCGTCCTCTCGGTGCTGATCGCGGTCGGCGTCGCCTACGTGCGCGGCTCGCTCACCGATCGCGCCGTGATGATTGGTTGTACGGTGGCGATGTCGGTGTCGTTGCTGGTCTACATCATCGTCGGCCAATATGTCCTTGCCTACCAGCTAGGCTGGTTCCCGGTACAGGGCTGGGGCAACAGCTTCTGGGAGAACCTGTTCAAGTATTCGCCGCTGCCGATCCTGCTTGGCGTTGCCGTCGGCATCGCGCCCAACACCCGGCTCTACCGCACCTTCATCCTGGATGAAATCCATCAGGACTACGTGCGCACGGCACGCGCCAAGGGCCTCTCGGAAAACACCGTGATGCTGCGCCATGTCTTGCGCAATGCCATGATCCCGATCATCACCAACCTGATGACTTACCTGCCAGCGCTGCTGGTCGGCGACTTCCTGCTCGAACGCTTCTTCTCGATTCCCGGCATCGGCCGCGAAGTTATCGTCGCTGTCGAACGCAGCGACTTTCCGGTCGTCAAGGCCATCACCATCTATGTGGCCGCCGCCACCATGATTGCCAACCTCGTGGCCGACCTCTTGTACCAGGCCGTCGACCCGCGGGTGGAGTTGAAATGAGCGCGCCAGGCAAGTCCGCAGGCCTTTGGCTACTGGCTTGGCGTCGGCTGCTCGCCGACCGCGTGGCCGTCATCTCCATGGTGGTGGTGACCCTGTTCCTGCTGCTGATGCTGGCCTCGGCGCTCAATCTGGTCGCCGCCAACTGGGGCGAGGAAGTTGCCGTCGGTTATGCACCGCCGACCTTTGTCGGCGCGGCAAAGCGGGCCACGGCAGCGGCGAAACACATCGACAACGAGCCCGACGCTTACCCCGGAACCGTGACAGATCCGCTGGCAGCCGAGATTGCCGAACTGCGCGCCCGGATCGAGGGCGGTGCAATCAGCACGGTTCCCGAGAGCGATCTCGATCTCGGCGACGTCAAGGTCGTCGATCCCCTGGCGAA
>PMIH01000193.1:50676-55418 GCA_003158255.1 Rhodocyclaceae bacterium | reverse complement strand
TACGGCGGCCGCGTCGACGACTTCTTCAATTGGTTCTACAACGTCTTCACGGCCATCCCGTACATGCTGCTGATCCTGGCCATCGCCGCCGTGCTCAACCAGCGCGGCGTCAGCGCGGTGGTACTGATCCTCGGTCTCACCGGCTGGACGGGCATCTACCGCCTGGTGCGCGCCGAATACATGAAACACAAGTCGCGCGAGTACGTTCAGGCCGCCGATGCGATCGGTGCATCCAATGCCCGCCGCATGTTCGTCCATATCTTCCCCAATATCAGCCACGTATCGCTGGTTCAGCTCTCCGTCAATGCGGTGGGCTTCATCAAGTCCGAGGTCATTCTTTCCTTCCTCGGCTTCGGCGTGCCGGTGGACAAGGTGTCCTGGGGCTCCATGCTGAACGAAGCACAGAACGAATTGATACTTGGTTACTGGTGGCAACTGGCGGCAGCGACGCTGGCCATGGCGCTGCTGGTGACTGCTTTCTCGATGTTCACCGACGCGCTGCGCGACGCCCTGGACCCAAAGATCAAATGAGCGCCGACGATATCCTGCTCTCCGTACAAGACCTGCGGGTCAGCTTCCGCCTCGACAAGCAGACGGTGGTCGAGGCACTGAAGGGTGTCTCGTTCGACATCCCGCGCAACAGCACGGTGGCGCTGGTCGGTGAATCGGGTTCGGGCAAATCAGTCAGTTCGCTGGCGATTCTCGGCCTGTTGCCGAAAGAAAACGCCATCGTCGATCCAGCAAGCCACATCCTCTACGAAGGTCGCGACCTGCTGCGGATGCCACAGGCGGAACTGCGGCGACTGCGCGGACGCGATTTCGCGATGATCTTCCAGGAACCGATGAGTTCGCTGAATCCGGTATTCACGGTAGGCGACCAGATTGCCGAAGTCCTGCGCCTGCACAAGGGGATGAGTGGCAAACAGGCGAAAGCGCGGACCGTCGAATTGCTGGAGGAAGTCGGCATTCCGGAACCGGCGCGCCGCTACGGCGCCTACCCGTTCCAGCTCTCCGGCGGCCAGCAGCAGCGCGTGATGATCGCCATGGCCATCGCCTGCGAACCGAAACTGCTGATCGCCGACGAGCCGACGACCGCGCTCGATGTCACCATCCAGAAACAGATCATCGATCTCGTCGGCGCGCTGCAAAAGCGGCACGGCCTGTCGGTGCTTTGGATCACCCACGACCTCGCGGTGGTGGGCGAAATCGCCGACCACGTGATCGTCATGCGTCACGGCGTCATCCGCGAGACCGGAACTGCCGCCGATGTTTTCAGCAAGCCTCAGGACAGCTATACGCGCGCGCTGATCCAGTGCCGACCACCGCTGGACCGCCGACCCCGGCGCTTGCCGGTCATCGACGACTACATGAATGGCGTTGCCCGCCCGGCGCCCTCCGAAGATACACAACGCGGCATCGTCGCCGGCGACGAGACGGTGCTGGAAGTACGCGGCCTCTGCAAGAACTTCGTCAGCCACGAGGGTTTCTTCGGCAAGCGCGTGCTGCGCGCGGTCAACAACGTCTCCTTCGTGCTGCCGCGCGGCAAGACCGTCGGCCTGGTCGGCGAATCGGGCTCGGGCAAGTCGACGGTCGGCCTGACCATCATGCGCCTGCACCAGGCCGATGGCGGTGAAGTGCTATTCCGCGGCAAGAACCTTCTGGCGCTGTCGCCGCAGGCACAGATGGAATACAAGCGCCACATCCAGATCATCTTCCAGAATCCCTACGCCTCGCTGAATCCGCGCTTCGTCGTCGGCGACATCCTGACCGAGCCGATGAAACTGCATGGCATCGGCGCCAGCGACGCGGAGCGCGAGAAGATGGCTGCTGCCCTGCTCGACCGCGTCAGTTTGCCGGCCGTGTCGATGCGCAAGTATCCGCATGAATTTTCCGGTGGTCAGCGTCAGCGCATCGCCATTGCCCGCGCTTTGACCTTGAAACCCGAAGTGCTGATTTGCGACGAATCGGTTTCTGCACTCGACGTTTCGGTGCAGGCACAGGTGCTGAACCTGTTGCAGGACTTGCAGGACGAATTCCGCATGTCGTACCTGTTCATCTCGCACGACCTCGCAGTGGTCAAGTACCTGTCCGACCAGGTCGTCGTCATGAACGCCGGCGAGATCGTCGAGGCGGCCGGCCCCGACGAGATCTACCGCAATCCGCAACAGGCCTACACCCAGCGCTTGCTGGCCTCGATTCCGCGCGGGCTGGCCGGGCCGGCCTGAGCTTTAGAGCCCGTCACACCTTCACCAGCCGCGGCAGCACCTCGTACGCGTTGTTGGCGGTTGCTGCAAACACCTCCGTCGTCGTGATGCCACGCAACTCGGCCAGCACGGCGGCGATGCGCGGCAGTTCGCCCGGTTCGTTGCGCACCTTGCCCAGCCATTCGGGCGGAATGTCCGGCGCGTCCGTTTCCAGCACAATCGATTCGAGTGGCAGCGTCGCCGCCAGCTCGCGCAGTTTGGTTGCCCGCGGATGCGTCATGGCGCCGCCGAAGCCGAGTTTGAAGCCAAGCTTGATGAATTCGTCGGCCTGCTGGCGGCTGCCGTTGAAGGCGTGGGCGATGCCGCCCGGCACGGCGATGCGGCGCAGTTCCTTGAGGATGGCATCGACCGCGCGGCGCACGTGGAGCAGCACGGGCAGGTCGAAATCGCGCGCAAGCTTCAACTGCTCGGCGTACCACCACGACTGACTTTCGTCGTCGCGTTCGGGAACGAAGAAGTCGAGGCCGATCTCGCCGATGGCAACCGCCGGCTCGCGCTTCAGCGTTTCGCGCAACGCTTCGAGGTCTTCCTCGCGGGCGCGCCCGACGAACATCGGGTGAATGCCGTAGGCCGGCCGGCATTGCGGAAACTCGCGACAAACGCTGGCGACGGCGCCGAAGTTGGCGCGCTCGACCGCGGGCACGACGATGGTCGTCACGCCCGCCGTGCCAGCGCGCGCGATCACCGCTTCCCGGTCGGCGTCGAATTCGGCNNAGCTTGTACGCCGGATAGCCGACCGCCAGCAGTTGCCTGACGTTAGTCGGCGACTGGCCGCACCAGGCGCCGTTGCAATACAGCACCAGCGTCTTGGCGTTCTCGAAGTTCCACATCGGCCCGGCGCGCGCGGCGCCAAACTGGAATTCGAGGATGTCCGCCACCGCCTGCGGCTCGGCATGAGCCGGATGCAGCCGCGTCCAGGGCAAGTGAATGGCGCCCGGAATCAGACCGGAGCGGACCACCCAATCCGGATCGCGCGAATCGATCACCAGCACGCCGCTGTCGCCGCGCGCAACACGTTTCAGGTACTCCAGAAGTTCGAGCTCGCCAATGGTCTCGACGCCCGGGGCCAGTTGCATCGGCTGAATGCAATAGGGTGGGCACGGCCGCGAGGTCAGCGCATAGTCGGGATCGACTTCGGCATCGTTCTCCTGGTCGCGCTGGATGCGGAATGGACGCCCTTCGTGGATGACGTCGATATAGGGTAAATCTGCGGTTATGCCGACCGGCTTGCCGTCGGCCCAGGCGGCGCCGGCGAGGAAGGCGAGGAAGATCGCCCAGCCGCGCCCGGTCATCTCATTCCACCTCGTCGATCCAGGCCTGCTGGATGGCTTCCAGCACTTTCTCGCCACAGTGCTTGGGATCGTCGTTGAAATCTGGCAGCGCGGTGACCCAGCTCATCAGGTCAACGAAGTTGATCCGGTTCGGGTCCATGCCGGGATGGGTCTCGGCAAGCTCGATGGCAATGTCATTGACGTCGGTCCACTTCATTTGTGTTTCCCTCCGCCTTCCTTCGCCATGTTGATCGTGTATTTCGGAATCTCGATCACCAGCGGTGTTGCGCCGACGATGGCCTGGCACGAGAGCCGCGAGGTGGGCTCAAGACCCCAGGCCTTGTCGAGTAGATCGTCTTCGGTCTCGTCGGCCTCGCCCAATGAATTGTAGCCCTCGCGCACCACCACGTGGCAGGTCGTGCAGGCGCAGGACTTCTCGCAAGCATGTTCGATCTCGATGCCATTTTCCAGCAGCGCATCGCAGATCGAGGTGCCGGGCTCGGCATCGAGCACCGCGCCATCGGGACACAGCTCGGCGTGCGGCAGGACGACGACCTGCGTCACGATTCCAGCTCCTCGATCTTCTTGCCCGACAACGCGCGCTGCACGCTGCGGTTCATGCGCCGGGCGGCGAATTCGGCCGTGCCCTTGTTGAGCGCATCCATGGCGTCGTCGATGGCACGGCGGTCGTCGCCCATCATCACGGCCTGAAGTTTGCCCATGCAGGAATCGATATGGGCGCGTTCCAGCGTGGACAGCAACTCAGCGTCTTCGCTCAGCGCCGACTGCACCGCCTCGATGAGCCGTTGCGCTTCGACCTGGGCCTCGCGCAGCGCGCGGCGGAAAGCATCGTCACTCGCGTGCGAGAAGCCGTCCTTGAGCATGGCGGCGACTTCATCGTCGGTCAGGCCGTAGGAAGGTTTCACTTCGATACGCGTCTCGCGGCCGGTCGTCTGTTCCCGCGCGGTGACCGACAGCAAACCGTCGGCATCCACTTGAAAGGTCACCCGGATGCGCGCCGCGCCGGCCACCATCGGCGGAATGCCGCGCAGCTCGAAACGGGCCAGGCTGCGGTCGTCCGAGACCAGTTCGCGCTCGCCCTGCACGACGTGCAGCGCCATCGCACTCTGGCCATCCTTGAAGGTGGTGAACTCTTGCGCCCGCGCCACGGGAATGGTCGAGTTGCGTGGAATGATCTTCTCGGTCA
>PMIH01000193.1:35522-50617 GCA_003158255.1 Rhodocyclaceae bacterium | reverse complement strand
CCGCCGACCATGACCACGCCCTTGACGTCTGCCGGCGCCAAACCGGCGTCACGCAGCGCCTTGCGCGTCGGGCCGAGCGTCTTTTGCACCAGGGTCTTCGATATCTCGTTGAATACTTCGGAAGTCAGCTTGAGATCGACGAACTCGCCCGTGGACAATTTGGCCGAAATCGGTGCCTCGCCGTGCTGGGTCAGGTATTCCTTGGCCTCGCGCGCACGCGTCTGCAGCAGCCGTGCGTCGTGCGGCGATACCGGCGTCAGCTTCGCCTGCTCGATGATCCAGCAGAAGACGCGATGGTCGAAATCGTCACCGCCAAGCGCCGAATCCCCGCCCGTCGCCAATACCTGGAAAACGCCTTTGGCGAGCTTGAGGATCGAGATGTCGAAGGTGCCNNGTGCCGCCGCCGAGGTCGTAGACGGCGTAGATGCCCTCGGCGCCATTGTCCAGGCCATAAGCAATCGCGGCCGCGGTCGGCTCGTTGAGCAGGCGCAGGACATTGAGCCCGGCCAGTCGCGCGGCATCCTTGGTGGCTTGCCGCTGGGCGTCGTCGAAGTAGGCCGGCACGGTGATGACCGCACCCGTCAGTTGTCCGCCGAGCGCGGCTTCGGACCGCACCCGCAAGTCCCTGAGAATGTCGGCCGATATCTCGACGGGAGATTTGACGCCATGCGCCGTCCGCAGCTTGACCATGCCTTCGGCATCGACGAAGTCGTACGGCATGGATTCGATGTGGGCGATGTCCTGGCGACCCCGGCCCATGAAGCGCTTGACCGAAACCACCGTATTGCGCGGATCGACCGCCTGGCGCGCCTGCGCTTCGTAGCCGACTTCGACCTCGCCGCCCGCGGGATAATGAACCACCGACGGCAGCAACGGCCGACCCAACTCGTCGTTGAGCACGACGGCGAGTCCGCTTCTGACGGTGGCGACCAGCGAGTTGGTCGTGCCGAGGTCGATACCGACGGCTAGACGATGTTCATGCGGCGCGGCCGACAGGCCGGGCTCGGAGATTTGCAGCAATGCCATTTGAGTTTCTTCTTATGCTTCGACGGCCTGCAAGGCGTCGTCAATCTCGTGGAGAAGCTTTTCCTGAAACATGAGTTGGCGCACGATATCGGCGCCGCGCAAGTAATCCTTCGCGTCGTCGAGGGCCCGCACCAGCGCCTCGTGCTGGCCGGCCATTTCCTTCTTCATCTGCCGATGCATATGATCGAGCGCATCGATGTCGCCGCCGGCGCGGGACTCGGCAACGGCCTCGCGCAGTTCCATCTGGTGCATGAGAAAGTCAGCCGGCATCGCCGTATTGCGTTCGATTTGCGGATCGTGACCAAGCAGGATCAGCAGATACTCTCCCCGCTTGAGCGGGCTCTTCAGGGTCACATAGGCCTCATTGACCTTGGTCGCCCACTGCATCGCCAACCGCTTGTCGGAATCGGCCAGGTGGGCATGCTTGTCCGGATGAACCTGACTCTGGATATCGCGGTACAAACGCTCCAGTTCGAGTTCGTCCAGCGCCTGCCGGCGCGGCAGCCCGAACAATGCGAAGTGATCGCGCGAGAAGTGCTCCAGGTCGAAGATCGTCATGTCAGACGGTGAATGATTCGCCGCAGCCGCACTGATCCTTGATGTTCGGGTTGTTGAACTTGAAGCCCTCGTTCAACCCTTCCTTGGCGTAATCGAGCTCCGTGCCGTCGATGTAGGGCAGGCTGCGCGGATCGACCAGTACCTTGAGCCCCTGAGTATCGAAGACGACATCCTCGGGCTCGGCGGCATCGGCGAATTCCAGCTTGTAGGCCATGCCGGAACAGCCGGAGGTCTTGACGCCCAGGCGAATGCCGATGCCCTTGCCGCGCTTGGCAATGAAGTTAGAGACGTGTTTGGCAGCGGCCTCGGTCAATGTCACGGTCATGCTCAGGCTCCCGTCTTCTTCTTGTAATCGGCCACGGCCGCCTTGATCGCGTCTTCGGCGAGGATGGAACAGTGGATCTTCACCGGCGGCAGCGCCAGTTCCTCGGCGATCTGCGTGTTCTTTATTTCCATCGCCTGATCGAGCGTCTTCCCCTTGACCCACTCGGTCACCAGCGAAGACGACGCGATGGCCGAGCCGCAGCCGTAGGTCTTGAACTTGGCGTCCTCGATGACGCCGCCCTTGCCGACCCTGATCTGTAACTTCATGACGTCGCCACAGGCCGGTGCGCCGACCATGCCGGTGCCGACCTCGCTGTCGTCCTTGTCGAAGGAACCGACGTTGCGCGGGTTCTCGTAGTGATCGATGACTTTGGTGCTGTATGACATGGTGCTCTCCTTAATGCGCAGCCCACTGCACGCTGCCGAGGTCAATTCCGTCCTTGAACATTTCCCAGAGCGGCGACAGCTCGCGCAACTTGGCGATTTTTTCGTGCATCAGCTTGATGGTGTAATCGACTTCTTCCTCGGTGGTAAAACGGCCGAGGGTAAAACGGATCGAACTATGAGCCAGTTCGTCGGAACGGCCGAGCGCCCGCAGCACGTAGGACGGCTCAAGGCTGGCCGAGGTGCACGCGGAACCCGACGATACCGCGATGTCCTTGATCGCCATCATCAGAGATTCGCCTTCAACATAGGCGAAGCTGATGTTGAGGTTGTGCGGAACACGCTGTTCCAGATCGCCATTGACGAACACTTCCTCGATGTCCATGAAGCCCTTCAGCAGGCGGTCGCGCAACATGCGAATGCGTTCGTTCTCGGTGGCCATTTCCATACGGGCGAGACGAAATGCCTCACCCATGCCGACGATCTGGTGCGTCGCCAGCGTACCCGAGCGCATGCCGCGCTCGTGACCGCCGCCGTGCATCTGCGCCTCCAGGCGGATGCGCGGCTTGCGACGGACGTATAGCGCGCCGATGCCCTTGGGGCCGTAAGTCTTGTGCGCCGAAAAGGACATCAGGTCGACCTTCAGATTCGCCAAGTCGATCGGCATCTTGCCCGTCGCCTGTGCGGCATCGACGTGGAAGATGGTGCCGTTGGCACGGCAGATCTCGCCCAATTCGGCGATCGGCTGGATGACGCCAATCTCGTTGTTGACCGCCATCACCGAGGCCAGCACCGTGTCCTTGCGCAGCGCCGCCTTGAACTTGTCGAGCGAAATCAGCCCATTCTCCTGCGGCTCCAGATAAGTCACCTCGAAGCCTTGCCGCTCCATCTCCTTGCAGGTGTCGAGCACGGCCTTGTGCTCGGTGGACATGGTGATGATGTGTTTGCCCTTGGTGCCCGCATAGAAAAAACCGGCGCCCTTGATCGCCAGGTTGTTCGATTCGGTGGCACCCGAGGTCCAGACGATTTCCTTCGGGTCGGCGTTGACCAGCTTGGCGACTTCTTCGCGCGCAGTTTCGACTGCCGCCTCGGCTTCCCAGCCGAATGGATGCGAACGCGATGCCGGATTGCCGAAATGTTCGGTCAGGTAAGGAATCATCTTCTGTGCCACGCGGGGATCGACCGGTGTCGTGGCAGAGTAGTCCAGGTAAATCGGTAGTTTCAGCATTGCGGAATTGTCCTCAACCCTTCATCAACCGGCCAACGCGGCCAGCCTTTTCAATTGAAAAACCGTTTCGCCAAGAGCGAGCAGGAAGTCGCCCACTTCCTTGGCAGTCGTTTCGCGGCCCAGGCTCACACGCACCGCGCCACGCGCCAGCACCGATTCGACGCCCATCGCCATGAGTACGTGCGAAGGCTCCGGGTTAGCGCTGGAGCAGGCGGCGCCGCTGGCGACGGCAAACCCGGCACGATCGAGTTTGCCCACCAGCGTTTCGCCGTCGATGCCTGAAAGCGCGAAATACACGGTGTTGGGCAATCGCTCAACCGACCGAGCGAAGATCGTCGCTCCCTGCTCGATCAAGCCGCGCTCCAGTTCGTCGCGGAGGCTAGCTTGGCGTACCGCCACGACTGACTTTTCCGCGACGGCCAAGTGACAAGCGAAACCAAAACCAACGATGGCCGGCACATTTTCCGTTCCAGAGCGCAGGCCGCGCTCGTGACCGCCGCCGGAGATCAGCGGCGCGAGTTCGAGCCGCTTATCCACAATCAAGGCGCCTGCGCCTTTCGGGCCGCCAATCTTGTGCGCCGAAATCGTCATGGCATGAACGCCGCGCTCGTTGAGCTTGCGGAAATCGACACCGATCTTGCCGAAGGCTTGCACCGCGTCCGTGTGAAACCAGGCGCGTGTCGGTCGTGCCGCTTCTGCAAGGGCAGCGACATCCTGAACAACACCGGTTTCGTTGTTCGCCAGCATGACGGAAACGAGCGACGGCCGCTCGGCCATGGCCGCGCCAAAGTCAGCCGCGTCGATGCGCCCAGCCGAATCGACGGCAATCTCTCGCAAGCGCCAGCCCTGCCGCCCAAGTGCCTTCGCAGGCTCACGCACGCAGGGATGTTCTATCGCCGAAATAGCGACTACGCCCGGCCTCAACGCCGCCGCCGCGCCCTTGACGAACAAGTTGTTGGCTTCGCTGCCGCCGCTGGTGAAAACGACCTCGGTCAGGTGGGCGCCAGCCGCGGCTGCCACTCGCGCCCGCGCCTCGTCGATCGCCGTCCGCGCCGCCCGCCCGTATTCATGACGGCTGGAGGCATTGCCATATCGCCGCGAGAACCAGGGCAACATCGCCTCCAACACCCGTGCATCGACGGGTGTGGTGGCGTTGTAATCGAGGTAGGCCGGCGCAAACATGAAGCGATCGTCAGGCTGTGACAGCAACCGGAATGCGACGAATCGGCCGCCGTACCGGCATCTCCTCCTGCAACGCGGCGACGCAGGCAGCGTTGTTCTTCTGCTGATCCACCAGCTCTTGCAGCGTCACCGAACGCAGGTAGTCGAACATCTTCTGGTTCAGGCTGGTCCACAAGTTATGCGTCATGCAGGGGTGGTCGTCGTGGCAATCGCCGCGGCCGCCGCACTGCGTGGCATCGAGCGTTTCGTCGACCGCCTGGATGATATCGGCGACCGACATCTGGCCCATCGACCGAGCGAGGCAGTAACCGCCACCCGGGCCACGTACACTGGCGACGAGTTGATTACGACGCAACTTGCCGAACAGTTGTTCCAGATAGGACAGCGAAATCTTTTGCCGCTCTGCAATGCCGGCCAGCGTCACCGGCCCGGTATGTTGGCGCAGGGCCAGGTCAATCATCGCCGTGACCGCGAAACGTCCTTTTGTTGTCAGTCTCATGGGGTACCTCGTAGTCTCTCGTTAAGGGGGAACGGCACAATACTTGACCGTTATGATCAACTATATGAGGAGGGAGGGGTATTAGTCAACAATCTTCGACAGATATTTCGGATCGAACTTGTCGGCCGTCGCCACATCATCCTCCACCGAGACACCGCAGCGTTCGATGTACTGGAGCAGAATCTCGATTCTTCGATCGGTTTCCACGGCGTGATCGAGCAAGCCATGGATGGCCATCGATAGCGGATCATCTTCGCTCTTCGTCACCGCATAGGCGGAGAAACCCATTTCCGCGGCTTTTTCAAGCCGCGCCTGATCTCGTCCCGATTCGACAATGCGCGCCGGAATACCGACCGCGGTCGCACCTGGCGGCACATCACGCACGACCACTGCGTTCGAGCCGACTTTCGCACCTTCACCGATAGTGATCGGACCCAGCACCTTGGCGCCAGCGCCGATGACCACCCCGGGCATCAACGTCGGATGCCGCTTGCCCTTGTTCCACGAAGTGCCACCCAGGGTGACGCCGTGATACAAGGTGCAACCGTCCATGATTTCCGCGGTTTCGCCAATGACCACGCCCATGCCATGGTCGATGAACACGCGACGCCCGATGGTCGCGCCTGGATGAATCTCGATTCCCGTAATCCAGCGCGTGAAGTGCGAAGTGGCTCGAGCCAGCCAGCGCAAACCATGTCCCCAAAGCCAGTGGGACAAACGATGCAGCGTCAGGGCATGAAAACCCGGATAGCACGTCAGGACTTCCCACGTCGTTCGGGCGGCCGGATCGCGGTCAAAAACGCAGGAGATATCTTCGCGAAAATGCGTGAACATGTACTGCAACCATTAGAAGTTAGTGAAATATTAAAAATCCCGACCCGCCCGGTCAACTTATTTCTCGAAAGAAGCCAACATCCCCCTGAGAATATTGACCTCCTCCTTTTCCAGACCGGCGCGCGCGAACATCCGGCGCATCCGCGGCATCAGGCGTTTAGGGTTCGCCGGAACGAGAAATCCGCTCGCCACCGCCGTCCGCTCAAGATGCGCCATCAATGCCTCGACCTCTTCATGACTGGCGGGTTTGCCCGCCTCCGGCACCGCAGGCGGCAAACCGATATCGACAACCGCCAGACGCAGTTCGTAACAAAGAATCTGGACTGCTTGAGCGAGATTCAACGACTTGTACGTCGGACTAGTCGGAATCAGCGCCCAGTTCCGGCAAAGGGCCACTTCTTCATTCGACAAACCGGCCGTCTCGTTGCCGAATACCAGCGCGACATCACCCTGTCCGCTCTGTGCAATCAAATCCGCAGCCGCTTGGCGCGCCCAATTGGGCGCTGTGCCCATCTCGCGCCGACGACCGGTCAGCGCAGTCGCCGTCACGGTGCCCGCCAGGGCATCGGCAAGCGAACCACAGATCGTAGCTTTCGCCAACAGGTCAACGGCACCCGTGGCCATCGCCTCGGCCTGCGAATCGGGGAATAGCTTCGGATTGACGAGGTATAGGCGCGAAAGCCCCATCGTCTTCATCGCCCTGGCCGCTGCACCGATGTTGCCCGGGTGGCTGGGATGCGAAAGAACGATGCGAATCCGTTCAAACGCGGTTTCTGCGTGGCTCGCGTCGAAGGTCATATAGGCTGTCTGATAGAATTGCGGCTATGCATCCCACACTGAATATCGCCGTTAAAGCGGCCCGGCGCGCCGGCCAGATCATCAACCGTGCCAGTTTGGACATCGGCCAGCTCAAAATCAGTACCAAGCAGCAAAATGACTTCGTCACTGAAGTGGATAAGGCTGCCGAAGCGATCATCATCGATACCTTGCGTGAGACCTATCCGAAGCATGCAATTTTAGCAGAGGAGACCGGCCACTCCGGGCAGGAAGACAGCGAATTCCAGTGGATCATCGACCCGCTGGACGGCACCACCAACTTCATCCACGGCTTCCCGCAGTATGCCGTGTCCATTGCTATGGCGCACAAGGGCGTATTGACACATGCCGTGGTCTATGACCCTTCGCGTAACGAATTGTTCACCGCCAGCAAGGGAGGCGGCGCCTTTCTCAATGACAAACGCATCCGCGTGTCGAAGCGCGCCAAGCTTGACGAGGCGCTGCTCGGCACCGGTTTCCCCTACCGGGTGTTCGACCATGTCGACGCCTATTTGGCGATCTTCAAGGAAATGACCAAACGCACGGCCGGCATCCGCCGTCCCGGCGCCGCATCGCTTGACTTGGCATACGTTGCCAGTGGCAGACTCGACGGATTTTGGGAATTCGGGCTCTCGCCGTGGGACATGGCGGCCGGTGCGCTGTTGATCAGCGAAGCGGGCGGGCTGGTCGGCGACCTGGCCGGTGAGTCAAACTACCTTGTGACCGGCAATATTATCGGCGGCACACCCAAGGTCTTTTCGCAAATACTGCAAGTCATCGCTCCGCACCGCAAGGGCAATCTCTCTGCCTGAGAAGTCAGCCGTGGCGGTACGCCGAGGCGGGTGCGCTACTTGCCGCCAACGTTGGCCACGTACCAGTCCATCGCCTCGCGCAAGCCCTCGCCAATACGATGACTGGGCTCATACCCCAGCAAGGTGCGCGCCTTGGTAACGTTGGCGAGCGAATGCCGCACGTCGCCGGCACGGAAATCCCGATAGCTGGGTTTGAAGTCCGCCAGATGCTTGAAGCGCGGCGCCAGCAGAACGCGAATCGCCTCGAACAAATCGTTCAGCGTCGTGCGATCGCCGACGGCAACGTTGTACACCTGGTTGGCCGCATCATCGTTGGCAACCGTCGCCGCCAAGAGGTTGGCCTGGACGGCATTGGCGATGTAGCAGAAATCCCGGCTGGTATCGCCATCGCCGTTGATCCAGACTTGTTCGCCGGACATCATTGTCGCCGTCCATTTCGGCACTACCGCAGCATAGGCACCATTAGGATCCTGACGCTGACCGAAAATGTTGAAGTAGCGCAACCCGATGGTCCGGAAACCGTAGGCACGGGCAAAGACATCGGCATACTGCTCATTCACCAGCTTGGTCACCGCATAAGGCGACAGCGGCTTGCCAATGCAGTCCTCGACCTTGGGCAACCCCGGATGATCGCCATAGGTCGAACTCGACGCAGCATAGACGAAACGCTTGATGCCGGCATCGCGCGCGGCAACGAGCATATTGAGGAAACCGTCGATATTGGTGGCATTGGTGGTGATCGGGTCTTCCAGCGAGCGTGGCACCGATCCCAGTGCCGCCTCATGGAGTACAAAATCAACGCCGGTGCAGGCAGTACGGCAATCGTCGAGCTTGCGGATATCGCCTGCGATGAAGCGGAACCGCGCCCACTGCTCGGCGCCGACCAAATCACGAACCTGATCGAGGTTGTGCTGGTGACCCGTGGCAAAATTGTCGAGACCGACCACCTGCTGATCAAGCTTCAGCAAGGTTTCAAGCAGGTTGCTGCCAATGAACCCAGCGACGCCGGTGACCAACCAGGATCGACGTTCGCTGCGCAGGCGGCCTTTCAATTGTTCGTAAGCTGTCATCGATCAGGGCCGCCAGAGCACGTAACCAGCACCGCGGATAGCGGCAGCGTCGTAGGCGGATTTCACATCGACGAACACGCCGCCCGGCTTCAGTCTGCCAATGATGTCCGGCAACGGCATGGCAAGGTACTGCCGGTGCGCCACTGCCGCTACCACGGCATCAGCCCCATTCGGCAAGTCATTCCATGAACACAGGGTGATGCCATACTCGTGCAGCGCTTCCGGAGATTCGGCAATGGGATCGTGCACCGACACGTCGCAACCGTAGTCCCGCAATTCACGCACGAGGTCAGCGACCTTGGAATTGCGCAGATCCGGGCAGTTCTCCTTGAAAGTCAGGCCCAGCACGGCAACCTTGGCGCCTTTAACGGTACCACCGCTCCTGATCAGGCTCTTGATGGTTTGTTGAGCTATATGTGCCGCCATGCCATCGTTGATACGGCGACCGGCAAGAATCACTTCGGGGTGATAGCCAAGCATCTCGGCCTTGTGGGTCAGGTAGTAGGGATCGACGCCNNTTCTCGATGACCTTGGCCGCCTCGGCCACCTTGATCGAACTGGCGCGATGCACGCCAGCAGTAATGACCGAGCCGTATACCTCGGCCACCGTATCGAGCGTGGCGGCATCATCGCCGGATACCACCTTGACGATCTTGGTAATCGTTCTTTCCTTGTCGCCTGGATTGACGCGCTCGGGGGAGTAGCCAACGTGGAAATCGCACATCCACTTCATCCCGGAATGCTTTTCCAGCAGCGGAATGCAGACTTCCTCGGTAGCGCCAGGGTACACCGTCGACTCGTAGACGACGATCGCGCCCTTCTTCATGTGTTTGCCGACAGTTGTCGACGAACCCACAAGTGGCGAAAAGTCCGGAATATGAGCCTCATCCACCGGTGTCGGCACCGCGATGATGATGACATCGGCCTTCGCCAACGTCGTGGGATCCGTGGAAATGGACAAGTGCGTCGCCGCCTTAAGGTCCTCGCTACTGACTTCGCCCGTTGGATCGATAAACTTCTTGTAACTGGCGATCTTCGTCTCGGAAAGATCGAAACCGATGGTTTCAGCCTTCTTGCCGAACTCCACGGCCAGCGGAAGACCAACGTATCCCAATCCACAGACAGCAACAACACGCGACATTGCAACTCCCCAGTCGAAAGTGCCAAAGAATTCTATTCTAGCCATTTGCATCGTCATTTATCGCATGATCGTACCTTGACGATTCGCCTTCGGAACATGGTCAGCGATTAGTCCCACTAAGGCTGTAGGACTTTGCGTTAGTCCGAACATACCAATCTTCAATGCTTGCCATGGACCGAAGCAGGAATCAGCAATATTGCGTGTTAAAGTGAAATGCTGAATGAGTGGTGCCGAAATGCATGTCCGATTCACTATGCGCGACGTCTTTCGCATCATGGCGAGATAGCATTCATGATTTCAAGATATCTTTGGCGCGTCATCACCATCAACATCAGCCGTATACTTCGTGCTGGCCCGCTTCGGACCCATTCTGCGTTAACACATTGACTTTCGCCGTATCCATCAGACATCGCCGCACCGAAGCTACAACGTTGGAACCCTACTGAGCAGATAACGCTATGCACGTGAAAGACAGCGATAACGACGCAGCCACGAATTCAGTCTCGCTACTGGACCTTATAGTTTCCACTTCGAAGCCCGGAGACTCCGTGGGGACGACGACGCCGGTCGCGGTCGCGATATCGGCTGATTTGGTAGCGGCTGCCTCGAATTTGGCTGGAAACGATGGCTGGCCGGCAGATACCATCTTCGCCGCAGCGTGGGTATTGGTTCTGAATCGAATCACGGGAAATGACCGACCTTATCTCCACGAACTCCTTAACGATGGCGGAAAGGCTTCCTCGGTTGTCAGCTCCTGCTTCCGCCCGCATGCTGACTTGCGGGTTCAAGGCTGGTTAAATCAATTTGTGTCTGAGCGCGGCATTTCGCGAACGGAATCGGATCCGGCCGCCGTATCGAGTCCGCTGGATCACGTTTGGTTGGGTGTTACAAGCCCCGCTCAAGTGTTGCCAACCGGTATTCCGTTGGTAGTGCACGTCGAGTGTGACGACCAGGCTGCGTGGATGGCCGAGTTTTCTGCGACTGCCTACTCGCGCTTGGCGGTCCAAACTCTGCTTGATTGCGCGGCGCGAACGGCCTCGGCGTTCATCGTCAACCCGGAAGCTACGCTGGGATCCATTGACATGATCGGCGACGAACAGAGAAATCTGCTTCTGCGAAAATGGAATTGGAACGGCGAGTCCCACGATTTGCGGTTGACCGTCGATGGCGTGTTCGCCGAACTGGCGGAGCGACATGGCAATCGGACGGCATTGGCTTGGGATAATGGTTCGACGTCCTATCGCGATCTCGACGGCCAAGCCACCAAGATCGCCGGCAAATTGCTTGCGCTCGGCGCGAAGGAAGGGGACGCAATCGGAGTAGCGCTGGATCGGTCGCCCGAGACCATTGCGGTGGTACTCGCAATACTCAAGCTGGGGGCTGCCTATCTGCCAATCGACTTGAAATACCCGCCGGAGCGAATTGAATTCATGCTCGAAGATGCCCGCACGAGCCGGGTTATCGTGCGTGGGGAGAATCGCCATCTCCTGCCAGCCAGTATTTCTGCAATCGATATTGCTCAACTTCTCGCCAGGCCCGGGAATGCGCCAGTCGCGTTACCGGCCAAGAACGGTGATGCGATTGCGTACATCATGTACACATCCGGATCGACCGGACAGCCAAAGGGCATCGAGATTCGTCATCGATCGATCATTCGATTGGTACGGAACGTCGAATATGTTCGCCTCGCGGATGATGTAGCATTCCTGCACGCCGCACCGCTCGGCTTTGACGCCTCCACCCTTGAAATTTGGGGCCCGTTGCTCAACGGTGGCAAGTGTGTCTTGCACGGCGAAGCGGTACCGACCGGACGAGGGTTGGCCAGGTCGATTCAGGTCCATGGGGTAACATCCGCGTGGCTTACTGCCGCCCTTTTCAATGCGATCATCGACGATGATCCAGCCAACTTGCAAGGCTTGGATCAGTTGCTGACGGGTGGTGAGGCTCTTTCCGTGCCGCACGTAATCCGAGCGCTCGACGCACTCCCGGATATCACGCTCATCAATGGTTACGGACCGACGGAATGCACGACCTTTACTGCCACTTATCGCATTCCCCGCGACATTGACCGTCAGATCCGCTCCATTCCGATTGGCAAGCCGATCCCGGAGACCTCCGTTTATGTCGTCAATCAGCGTCTCGAACTGGTTCCTGCGGGTTTCGTTGGGGAACTATGTGTAGGGGGAACCGGGCTCGCGCGCAGTTATCTGCGTCGTCCCGATCTGACGGCTGAACGCTTCGTCGCTGATCCGTTTGGTGTGCCGGGTGACCGCCTCTATCGTACCGGTGACCTTGTACGCCACCTGCCCGATGGAAACATCGAGTTCGTTGGTCGCGGCGATGGCCAAGTAAAGATACGCGGCTTTCGCATTGAACTCGGGGAAATAGAAACCGCACTGGCCCAGCATCCGGGTGTTCGCAGTTGTGCGGTCATCGCACGCGATGACCAGCCAGGGGGGACGCGACTGGTCGGCTATGTAGTTCCAATGGACGAGCCCATTCATACGGCAGATCTGCGCGACCATCTTGGGAAAACGCTGCCGGATTTCATGGTGCCGAACGCTTTTGTCTCGTTGGCGGCACTCCCGGTAACGGCCAATGGCAAATTGGACCGGCGCGCGCTCCCTGCCCCGGACAATACCCGACCGGAGCTTTCCCGACCCTACTTCGCTCCCACGACGACGACCGAGGAACTTCTGTGCACGGTATTTGCACAATTGCTTGGCCTTGATCGGGTCGGACGTCTGGACAACTTCTTTGAACTTGGCGGCAGTTCCCTTCTGGTATTGCGCGTTCTGTCGCGCTTGCACAGCGAAACAGGGCGAGACGTTCCAGCAACCCACTTTTTCAGCGATCCAACGCCTGCCGCTATCGCCGCCAAGCTGGATAAACCCGATGACCACGCGATCCCAAGCGGACGGATTGCGCACCGCCGTAGCAAGGATCCGGCCCAAGCAAACGAGCCGATTGCAATCATTGCGTTTTCCGGACGATTTCCCGGGGCAGACAGCGTCGAAGCACTTTGGGAAAACCTCTGCGCCGGTAGGGAGTCCATCACATTCTTTGAGCCCGACCAGATCGACCCTGCCATCTCGGCGGATTTGCGCGACGACCCCAACTACGTGCGTGCGCGAGGCATCATCAANNGAGCGTGGCGGCTACTCGCCGAGTTCCACACCCGGCCCTGTTGGTGTCTTCGGCGGGATGTACAACGCCACCTACTTCCAGAATCATGTGTCCTGCTATCCGGACAAGATCCAGCGTCTCGGCGCCTTTCAGGTCATGCTGGACAACGAGAAGGACTATATAACCAACAGGGTCGCCAATCGGCTGAACCTAACTGGGCCGGCAGTCAGCATCCATACGGCATGCTCGACATCGCTGGTCGCCATTACACAAGCCGTCCTCAATCTTCGGTCCAACCTGTGCGACATGGCGCTAGCCGGTGGTGCGTCCGTAACATGCCCTCCGAACAGCGGCTATCTATATCAGGAAGGCGCGATGCTTTCGCCCGATGGGCATACGCGGAGTTTCGATGCCAATGCCCAGGGAACCGTATTTAGCGACGGGGCGGCGGTCGTACTACTGAAGCGATTGGTGGACGCAGAAACAGACGGCGACACGATCTATGCAGTCATCCGGGGCGTCGCAGCCAACAATGACGGCGGCGAGAAGGCGAGCTTCACTGCGCCAAGCGTCGATGGTCAAGCAGCGGTGGTCGCAGCAGCGCTCGACAATGCAGGCATTGACGCCAGAACCATCAGTTACGTTGAAACCCACGGTACGGCAACCCCACTGGGTGATCCAGTCGAGGTCGAGGCGCTTACCAAAGCATATCGCCGTCACACTTCGGATGTTGGCTTCTGCCGGATCGGATCGGCCAAGAGCAACATTGGCCACTTGGTNNCATGGAAACGCTGCGGCGTGCCACGTCGCGCCGGAGTCAGCGCTTTTGGCGTTGGCGGCACGAACGCGCACGTCATCCTCGAAGAAGCGCCGGTGCAAGAAGAGTCTTCCGCCGCCACCGGACCACAGCTCCTCCTTCTCTCGGCTCGGACACCGACCGCGTTGGGTGCCAGCATCAGTCGCCTGGCTTCCCACATCGAGTCGCAGCCGACCATCAATCTGGCCGATGCCGCCCATACATTACGCATTGGCCGAACGGCTTTCAGCGAGCGCGCCTGTGTCATTGCGGAATCCCCTACCCAAGTCGTACAGGCCTTGCGTGACGCTGAGTCGCCATTTCGGGCCAAGGGGACTCTTGGGCCCAAGGTGCCCGGCGTCGTATTCATGTTTCCCGGGCAAGCGGCACAGTACGGCGCCATGGGAGCGAAACTCTACGAGAGCGAACCCGTGTTCCGCCAGGCTTTCGACGAGTGTTTGCGCGGACTCGACAACTCGTTCAAGTTCGACTTTAAGGAACTTCTGTTCTCAGGGGACGCCACGGCATTGGTGGCGACCGAGATCACTCAACCGGCACTGTTCTGTATCGAATACGCTTTGGCACGGTATTGGATGAGCCTGGGCCTGCGACCGTCGGGAATGCTCGGCCACAGTGTTGGCGAGTTCGTGGCAGCAACGTTGTCCGGTGTTTTTAGCGTCGTCGATGCTGTACGCTTAGTTGCAAAACGCGGCCAGTTGATGCAGACCCTACCGTCTGGAGCAATGCTGGCAGTACGCGCGTCCGCCGATAAAGTGTTACCGNNCAGGTATCGATGGCCGCGGAAAACAGCCCCGGCCTTTGTGTAGTTGCAGGTCCGCACGAGCCGGTCGCGGAACTTCAGGCGAAATTGGAAAAAGACGGAATTGTCTGTCGCCTGCTGCAAACTTCCCACGCGTTCCATTCTTCAATGATGGATCCGGTAATGGCGCCTTTCGAGGACGTGATGCGGCAGGTGCAACTGTCGAAACCGACCATCCCGATCTATTCAACCGTTACCGGCAAACAACTCACAGACGACGAAGCCTGCGACCCGAGCTACTGGGTCCGACATTTGCGGCAACCAGTCCGATTTTCTGCAGCGCTCCTTGCGGCAATTGACAGCACTTCCGGCGTATTGCTTGAAATCGGCCCACGAGCATCGCTATGCACGCTGGCTCGGCAACACAACGCCGTGCGCGCGTCGCCCCAGTCGATCCAGAGCCTTTCCGACAGTGTCGACAACGAACAACAGGCCCTGTTGCTGGCGATTGGGCGTCTGTGGACGCTCGGTATTCCCCT
>PMIH01000193.1:0-35485 GCA_003158255.1 Rhodocyclaceae bacterium | reverse complement strand
GATCAATCGGCACATTTGGCGAGGACTCCCATGGCAACTCCGACCACATCCAACCGCGTTCCCGACCTTATCTCGAAACTACGCGGCCTGCTTGAGGATACCTCTGGCGTCGACATGGATGGCGCCGATCCATCCGCGGCGTTCGTAGAGTTGGGACTCGATTCGCTTTCGTTAACGCAAATCGCCATTCAGTTGAAGCAGACATTCAAAGTCAACATCACATTCCGGCAATTGATGGAAAAATTTCGTTCACTGAACAGTCTGGCAACTTTCCTCGACTCCGAGATGCCGCCCGAAACGAAATCGCCTTCGACCCCACCGGTAAACGCCGTTGCTGCTCCGGTCGCGGCGGTATCCTTAACATTGCCACCCGTGGCGGGGCTCACACCGGCCGCCACCGCGCCGATGATCGCTTTTTCGGCGCAATCGACGACCGGACCGACAACAGCGGTTCACCAACTAATTCAGCAACAAATCCAGGTCATGGCGCAGCAGTTGGCCCTGCTACAAGGCACACCGATGGTTGCCATGCCTCAACCGGTCGTTGCCNNCGGGATGATCAAATACGACGTCAAGAAAGCGTTTGGCGCAATTGCGCGCATTCACACCGATTCAGGCGGTACCTCGCTGACCGACAGACAGCAAGCCCGCCTCGACGCATTTATGCGGCGCTACATTGAGCGCACCAAGAAGTCGAAGGCGTACACCGTCGAACATCGACCCCACCTCGCAGACCCGCGCGTCGTCAACGGCTTCCGGCCGCAATTGAAGGAAATCATTTATCAAATCGTGATCGAGCGTTCCAAAGGTTCGCACATGTGGGATCTGGACGGCAACGAGTATGTCGATGCGCTCAATGGTTTCGGCATGAGCATGTTTGGCTGGCAGCCCGACTTCATTCTGGATGCCGTACGCAAACAGCTCGATGATGGCTACGACATCGGCCCCCAGCACCCGCTGGCCGGTGAAGTCGCAAAGCTGTTTTGCGAAGTGACCGGCAATGATCGCGCAGGACTGTGCAATACCGGTTCAGAGGCTGTAATGGGCTGCATTCGTATTGCTCGCACCGTGACCGGTCGCAGCAAAATAGCCATCTTCGCCGGTTCCTATCACGGTATCTTCGATGAAGTCATCGTGCGCGGAACCAAGAAACTCAGGGCCGTTCCGGCCGCGCCGGGCATCATGCCGAACACAGCCGAGAATGTCGTCGTTCTGGACTACGGCACGCCCGAGTCGCTCAAGTGGCTCAAGGACAACGCCAGCGAACTCGCCGCCATTCTCGTGGAAACCGTTCAAAGCCGTCGCCCCGATTTTCAACCTGTGGAATTCCTGCGCGACTTGCGCAAGCTGACCGAAGAATCTGGATCGCTGCTCATATTCGACGAGGTGGTCACAGGTTTCCGCAGTCATCCCGGAGGTATCCAGGCCTTGTTCGGCATCCGTGCCGACCTCGCCTCTTATGGCAAGGTAGTCGGCGGAGGCTTCCCGATCGGCGTAATCGCTGGAAAACGCGAATACATGGATGCCCTTGACGGTGGCCAATGGAACTTCGGCGACGACTCGATTCCCACCGTCGGCGTCACCTACTTCGCAGGAACCTTCGTACGCCATCCGCTGGCTCTGGTTGCGGCGAAAGCTGTCCTTGAACATCTGAAGCGAGAGGGACCGCAGTTGCAGGCAGCGCTGACGCAGCGGACAGCCGACATGATTGAGGAACTAAATGCCTTCTGCAATGAAGTTGGCGCCCCGATTGCGGTCAAGTCCTTCGCTTCCGTCTGGAAGACATTCTTCCTCGAAGACCATCCATTCCAAGACCTGCTGTTCGCCATGATGCGTACTCGAGGTATTCACATCCTCGATAATTTCCCGTGCTTCTTTACCACTGCGCACACGACGGAAGACTTCAATGCAATCAAAGCGGCCTTTAAGGAATCAGTACTGGAGTTGCAGGAAGCCGATTTCCTGCCGCATCGAGCTGCAAAGGTTGTCTCCATTGATGCATCTGCCCCCCCCGTTCCGGGCGCGCGACTCGGCCGCGACGAGCAGGGTCGTCCCGCATGGTTTGTAGCTAATCCCGCCGGTCCCGGCAAATACATGAAGGTTGGATGATGAATTCCGTGCAACCCACCGCCATAGAAGTCGACTATGACCCATTTGCCGAACCAGAACTACAGCGCGTCGCGCCGACAACGGAAGCTCAGCGGGAAATATGGCTGGCTTGCCAGCTAGGCACTGAGGCATCACTCGCTTATAACGAGTCGGTGTCGTTACATATCGATGGCGCGCTGAATCTCAAGTCGTTGCAGCAAGCGCTGCAAGCGCTGTCGAAGCGACATGAGTCGCTACGAGCAACTGTGGCTGATGACGGCATGAGCCTCCTGATTGCTGCCCAAGGACAACTAGCAGCGGATGTCGTGCAGTTATCTGGCGTTATGGAAGGTGAACGCAACACCACACTGTTCCGCCTGCGTACGGCCGCGGTGGAAACTCCGTTTGATCTCTCGAACGGACCGCTTTTCCGAGCAACCCTTGCCGTTCTGGCGAACGATAGGTTCGAGCTAGTTCTTACCGGTCATCACGTCATTTGCGACGGCTGGTCTTTCGGAATACTCGCTCCCGAACTGATGAAGCTCTATGCAGCGCTTGACGCCGGACGACCCGACGGACTCGCTTCCGCTGAGAGCTTTGCCGCCTACGCCATCGCCGAGCGCGATGCCGAGCACGCGACCGCTGCGGAGAGTGACACTCAGTACTGGGTGTCGCTGTACAACGCGTCGGCACCGGTACTCCAGCTGCCATGCGATCACCCGCGTCCTCCCCGACGTACATTCGCTTCGCGGCGCGAGGATCTGCTGATCGAAGCTCAGTTGGTCAGTGCCGTCCGTCAGTACGGCGGACGTCAGGGTGCCAGCCTGTTCGCGACCATGTTTGCAATGTTTGCCGGCCTCGTAGCACGCCTCTCCGGCAGCGACGATGTGGTTGTTGGCGTCCCTGCAGCAGGACAATCAGCCTCGGGCAAGGATGCGCTGGTCGGGCACTGCGTGAACTTGCTGCCAATTCGCGTCGCAACTGATCACAACACTCCCATTTCCACGCTGATCGGCGAAACGCGCAGTCGAGTCCTTGACGCCTATGAACACCAGTCCAGTACGTTTGGCGGCATACTTCAGAAGCTCCAGATGCAACGCGATCCAAGCCGGCTTCCGTTAGTCGGCGTACTCTTCAATCTCGATTCACGGATTTCTCCGAAGGAACTTTCCCTCGCCGGACTGCGCGTCGATCTCCAGTCAAATCCGCGCCATTTCGAAAACTTCGAGTTATTCCTCAACGCGAGCCAGCTGGAATCCGGAATCCTGCTTGAGTTGCAATACAACACGGATCTTTTCGATCGGCAGACAGTACAGCGCTGGCTCGACTTGTATCGAGTTGCATTGGAACGCGCCGTGTCGAAACCCGACGTCACCGTAGCGAGCGCCTTCTCAGCAACCGACGCGGATCTTTCCGGCATCTCTGCCTGGAACGACACCAAGCGCTTATACGCGCGGGACACCGCGATTCATGCCTTGATCGAACGGCAGGTGGAAGCGATGGAGGGAAAGGTCGCCATCAGCTTCGGAGACCTGCAACTGAGTTATCGAGAACTCGATCAGCGCGCCAATCGTCTCGCCAACCTGCTGCGCAGCCGGGGTGTCGGTCGTGGCCAATTGGTTGGCCTCTGTGTCGAGCGCGGCCTGAATATGGTTGCCAGCCAACTGGCCATCTTGAAGAGTGGCGCAGCTTATGTCCCGCTCGACCCCTCCTACCCGGCCGACCGCCTGCACTACATGGCCGAAGACGCCAGACTGGCAGCCCTCGTCTCCGAATCATCCCTGGCCGCTCTACTGTCGTGGCCCCGCGAACAAACCGTCTTGCTCGATGTCGATGCCTTCCTGATCGACGCGCAGCCGGCCGCACCGCCCGCCGCGGGTACGCTCGACGCGACGCCGGATGATGCCGCCTATGTCATCTATACGTCCGGTTCCACGGGCAAACCCAAGGGAGTACAGGTACATCACCGCGCAGTGGTGAATTTCCTGACCAGCATGCAGAATGAGCCCGGTATGAGTGCCGACGACCGACTGGTCGCCGTCACCACACTTTCCTTCGACATCGCGGTACTCGAACTGCTGCTGCCGCTGACTGTCGGCGCTCAAGTCGTGCTCGCCAGCCGCGATCAGGCACTTGACCCGCTCGCCCTTGCCAATCTGTTGTCGCGCAGCCAGGCTACATTCATGCAGGCGACACCAGGGACTTGGCGCATGCTGCTCGACTCCGGCTGGCGCGGTCCGAAAGGCTTCAAGGCGCTGATCGGAGGTGAAGCGCTGTCGCCCGATCTATCGGCGCGTTTGTTCCCCGCAGTCGGGGAACTGTGGAACATGTATGGGCCGACCGAAACCACTGTGTGGTCTACTTGTTGGCGTGTCACTACGACTGACTCTTTCATCAGCATCGGCCGACCGATCGCCAATACAACAATATGGATTCTTGATGAGCGTCGACAGCCTTGTCCAATCGGCACCCCCGGTGAACTCTGGATCGGCGGCGATGGCGTCACATTGGGCTATCTGAATCGACCAGAACTTACCGCCGAACGCTTCATCCCAGATCCATTCTCGACCACGCCCGGCCCCCGACTCTACTGCACGGGCGACCGTGGCCGCTGGCGCGCTGACGGACTACTCGAACATTTGGGTCGCAACGACTTCCAGGTCAAGGTGCGCGGCTTCCGTATCGAACTGGGGGAGATCGAGGCGGCTTTGGACAGCCATCCTGCCGTGGCGCAAACCGTAGTCATGGCGCGGGAAGATGTTCCTGGCGACGTCAGGCTGGTGGCCTACTTCGTGCCCCGTGGTGGTGCACCCGACGCAAACACATTGAACGAACATCTGCGCGGCGCCCTGCCCGCCTATATGTTGCCCCAGCACTTTGTTCCAATGGATCGATTGCCGCTGCTGCCGAACGGCAAGATCAACCGGGCCGCGCTACCACCGCCGGACCTCCATCGGTCTGCGGGACGCGATCGCGTTGCACCGCGCACCCCGCTGGAACGGCAAGTTCTCGACGCCATGGAGAAGGTACTGAATCTCCCGGGACTCGGCGTAGAAGACGATTTCTTCGCACTGGGCGGACACTCGTTGCTCGCAGCGCGCCTGATTGCGCAACTGAACCGCGACTTCGCCGTGAGCATGCCTTTGGGCGTTCTGTTCCAATCGCCCACGGCAGCACTTCTGGCGCAGGCGGTCGAACAGGCCAAAGGCAGTAACGCTCCGCGCCGAGCTGCGCTTGTCAAGTCGGCCGATCAACGCCAAGCGCCAGCGACTGTTATGCAGGAACGAGTCAGATTTGTCGAGGAACTGCTTCCCGGTACGGTCGCGTATTCGGTCCCTTCAGCACATCGGTTGCGCGGACCACTCGACTTGCCGAAGTTCCGTGAGGCACTGAATATGATGGTGCAGCGACAGCCGTCGTTGCGCACCATCGTCGTTCCAGATACGTCTGCCAACGGATCTGCCTACATCCAGTCGGTACAGGAAACCGGCTTGGTCGACCTGCCTGTTATCGACTTGAGCGCAATAGCTCCCGCGCACCGCGAATCAGAGTTGATGAATCGCCTACAGGTTGCGATCGACACGCCGATTCCCCTGAATCGCGCACCGATGATGCGGACCGAACTCTATCGCTTGAGCGACCAGGAGCACGTATTCCTGTTCGTCACCCATCACCTCGTCTGGGACGGATGGTCATTTGACCTGCTATACGAAGAAATGTCGGAGTTATACGGTGCACTTGTGGAGGAACGCCCGCACCAACTGCCGCCGCTCGAGGTCACTTACTCAGACTTCTCGCGTTGGCATGCCGATTGGCTAAAGGGTGAAGAGTTCGCACAACAGCTCGGGTTTTGGAAGTCTCACTACAAGGCACTCCACCCCGACCTTTTGCCGCGTACAGACAGGCCACGGGCCGGGCACATGACGGGCACGGGCGCGACGCTATGGGTGAAGATTCCGAAAGATCAGACGGACCGGCTGCGCGAATTGGCGCGCACCAACGATGCAACATTGAATATGTTGTGCATGTCAGCCTTTGCGGTTGTTGTATCGGCGGCCCTCGGCCACTCACAAGTGGCGCTGGGCGTGCCAGTGCGTGGGCGTCTGGAAAGTGTGTTGGAGCCGATCATGGGCTTCTTCACCAACCTCATGCCCATCCACGTTAACATTGCCGCGGATGCTCCTTTCTTGGCCAATCTCGGTGCCGTCAAGACGCTGATCATCAAGCTGTTCAACAATGCGGATGTCCCGTTCGAAATACTGGTGCAGGAGAGCGAGGTTGCTGAGCATATCAAGACCGCCGGTCTCTATCAGGCATTATTCTCTTTCCAGGATGCTCGGGAGCGTCGCCGGGAGTGGGGACCGCTGCACCACGAAAATATTTTGGTCAAACAGCATGCTGCTACGCAGGATCTGGGACTGTGGTTGATGGAGGGGCCTGGCGGAATGGAAGGTGGGCTGATGTACAACGCTGATCTTTATGACGAGTCCACAGCAAGTCTGCTACATGAAACATTTCTAACTGTACTCAATCAAATCGAGCAGGATCCCCGTCGCTCACCGTCGGAATTGTTGTCCACTGCGGATGGCCGTCTTGCAGGATGGCTCAGGCCGGCCCCCAAAGGCCCCGCAATCGTCGCCACAGAACGCGCGGGGACAATTGACTCGCCAAACGAGCGCGCGCTCGCTGAGTTGTGGGCTCGTTTGCTAGGTGTAGGTCCCGACCAGATTCATGGTAATGACAACTTCTTCGACCTAGGTGGCAGTTCGCTACTCGCAATGCGTGCCGTAGCCGAAGCCGATAAGAACCTCGGCCTCAAGATCGATCCACGCCGTTTTGTTTTTGAAACGCTAGGACAGTTAAGCATTGCCGATGGCTCATCCCATCAAGCACTTCTGCCCGCCGCCGCAACGGAGAGCGCCGACGAAATTGGTCTCGCCACGATTTGGGCGCGACTGCTGGGCATCGACGTTGGGCAAATCACAGGCAACGACAACTTCTTTGATCTGGGAGGCAGTTCATTGTTGGCAATGCGTGCGGTAAGCGATGCGGAGAAGGATCTGGGATTGAAGATAGAACCATCGCGCATGGTGTACGAAACGCTACATCAGCTTGGCGTACCGTCACCCACGATTGCCGCAGCGGACTCTGCCGACCAAACACGCTCGGTGGAGCCGGACAAATCCGGACTCTTGTCACGCGTACTCGGTCGCTTCGGGCGTCGCCCCTAACAGTCACCTTTGCAGTGAATGTGTTGAGTACCAGCTGTGTCCCAGGCAATTCGTCGACGATTGCGATAGAGAACGTGTCCAATCCATGCGCCACGTTGTCGGTAGGTCTGACCGCCTTGCCCGCCGGTCCACGCAATATTGAGCTATGGACGATAGACCTGTTGGCCTACCCATTCCAAAACCACGAGATGTGGTTGAGCCGTGACGAGACTGCTCGCGCCGCCCGCTTCATATTTGAAGATGATCGGCGTCGCTACCGGGCGGCACATTGCGCATTGCGCGAAATCCTGGCACAACGCCTCGCTCGCCACGCGACGTCGGTCGTGTTCCATGCCGGCCGGCATGGAAAACCTTCTATCGCTCAGGCAGAAAACACCCTCGAGTCATGCCGCTTCAATCTTAGTCATAGCGGGGATGTCGCATTGCTTGGAATAGTGGATTACGTCGAAATCGGTGTCGATATCGAAAAATTGCGTGAGTTCGATGATATTTGGCAACTGGCCGAGCAGAACTTTACCTCGCGCGAGTACTGGGAATTGAGCGACACCCCTGCCCATGAACGCTCGCGTGCATTCTTGCGCGGATGGACACGCAAAGAAGCCTGCCTAAAAGCCTTGGGCTGTGGTCTGATGGTCCCCCCGAGATCATTTCACGTTGGCCTTTCGAAACAATCGGCACTAGCAGAACTAAGAACAGAAGAGGAGTCAGTTCAAGTGCAAGTCGAGAACATTGATGTTGGTATCGGGTATGTTGCCGCCACAGCATGGGTTACTACCTACAGCAAACTTGCTCATTGCACAAAATGAATAATGCGCAGACCAACGTTACTCCAATCGCATTTGGCGCGCCAAACCGTCGCCTTTTTGGTATTTATCACGCGCCACAAACACAGGCAACCGTCTCACGCCCAGCAGTCGTACTATGCAATGCTTTTGGTCAGGAAGCGATCCGCGCCCATCGCTTTCAACGTTCACTGGCTGAACGATTAGCCCGTGCGGGTCATGCTGTCCTGCGTTTTGACTATTTTGGTACGGGCGACTCAATGGGCGAAGATGCCGATGGCGATTTGGATGGCTGGTCCGGCGATTTGCTGATGGCGCATGGAGAACTCCAACACCTTTCCGGTGCAATTCGTGTTGTTTGGGTTGGCATGCGATTGGGGGCAACCGTAGCACTTCGAGCGACCCACGTGGCTCCAATAGGTTTATCGCGGCTCATTCTTTGGGATCCGATTCTCGACGGCACGCGTTATCTCGAGTTCTTGCGCGAGCGCCATGTTACAAGCCTTGAAAACGTATATAGCTTGCCACTCCGACTAGCACCGCGCGAGGTCGCTCAAGACCTAACATGTTATCGCGACGAAGCAATTGGCTTTGCCATCTCGCCACTGTTTCGAACACAACTTTCGGAGGTTTCCATCGAAACGCATAGGTGGCCAACCAATCCTGTGGACATCCATGTCGTTATCGAGCCGACCAGTCCCGAAGGGAATGATTTTGCCCAAGTCCAGATTCGAGATCCCGACCGCGTAAGGGTATATGTGGTAAATCACGGCACCAACTGGACAACCGATACGGCTGGTAATACCCCGTTGGTTCCGACCAACGCCCTAATGGCTATAACGCAGCAGGTTGGGGAGACCGCATGAAAGAGACTCCAATCCTGTTCGGCCCCAATGCATCGTTGGTCGGAATAGTATGCGAACCAATCGTTACCAGCGATATCGCCGTCCTAACCTTCAATGCAGGCGTAATTCCACGCCTCGGTCCACACCGATTCAACGTCAAACTATCTCGTGCATTGGCCGACGAAGGCGTTACCAGTATGCGATTTGACTTGAGCGGCCTGGGCGACAGTCGCCCAGCCAGCACTCAATGTGATTTCCTGCAACAAGCGGTTGTGGATGTACGATCAGCAATAGACTACCTTGAACTGCATCATGGCGTTCGGCGTTTCATTCTAATCGGCAACTGCTCAGGGGCAGTTCATGCGTACTGGACCGCCCTCGCTGACCAACGTGTTGCAGGGATTCTAATGTTTGACGGCTTCTGGTATCGCACAAGGTGGTCGCGTCTTGTGCGTCATTGGAAGAGATTCCGCGCCGGCACTTGGAAAAGCGCTGCCACAGCAATTGCCCGTCGCCTTGTAGGAAGTTGGAGCTTAATTCGCCACGAAGGTGGATCGGAATCTGCAAATATATTTTCGTCTGACGAATCGACTGCCAACCCACCGCGCGCCGAGTACTGCCACGCCATACAAACTTTGGTCGATCGTGGTGTCGCCATCTTCCTCATATTCTCCGGTGGAGTAATCGATGCATATAGCTACGCACGCCAATTTCGCGATGGATTCGCCGACGAACCCTTTGTCGACAAAGTCCGATGCAATTTCTTGCCGGAAATTGACCATACCCTGCTGTCATTACGATCTCAAAATCGTTTGATTGACGTGATTCGCAACTGGATCCTCGGCATAGTTGAGAGCCACGGTATGCCCGCCATTCGCACTGCGACAGATCCTGCCAAAGTCGCGCCGACTTGACTCTTCTGGCACGAGAAACGATACGTAATTTTCTCGCGTGTCGAACAACGCACAACGTTGGCCAGAATCCTCATCCAACAACGTAAATAATAGTGTGAGAACAACCAACCTCGGATGGGCTACGAACCAATTAGCTATATCATTTTGGTACTTAAGTCCAACCGTTGAGCGAAGTGCAATCAAAAGTATGCAAATCCCAATTGCCTGTACCAGCGGTGACCCGGCTCTGTTAGTCGAATCGACGGACTTTCTGTCGCTGGCGGCGAAGCCGGTTAGCCCCCGTTAACGATCCATGGACATTCGCGTAATCGATTCGCTTGAGGAATTCCTGGCATGCCGTGAAGCTTGGGATGCACTTCTTGCATCCGCAGAAAATGCCAGCATCTTTATGAGTTGGGAGTGGAACTACCACTGGTGGCAACACTATTCTGCGAAACACAGTCTTCGCATCGTCACCGCTTGGAAAAGCGATCGTCTGCAGGGTATCTTGCCGATCTACCTTGAACATTCAAAGATCTTCAAATTCTATCCGCTGGCGGTGGCAAGATTTATCGGTACCGGTGGCGATACGTCGCCAGACTATCTTGGTCCATTATTGGAGCCAACAACTGCCGGAGAGACCATAATCGCGTTAGGCGGATTCATCTTTGACAACATTCCAGAATGGCAAATCCTGCATTTGAGTGACCTCGACGTCAGTTCGGCCTTCTATGCGGAACTCGCCAACCGGTGTGCATTGCTGCGCTATCCACAGGTGACTGGCTTGGCAACAAGGATTGCCTATGTCACATTGCCGGCGACTTGGAGCGACTACTTAGCCGGACTCCATCGTGATCGCCGCAACACCGTCCGCCGTACCAGGAAGAAGGTCGAGTCCCAACATCAAGGACGCTTCTATGTTCTGACTGCGGAAGAAGACGTTGACAGCATCCTGAGCAATCTGATCCGCTTGCACCATAAACGTTGGAAGGGACATGCGGAAGGGCATGCCTTCTCAACCCCAGAATACAACGGATTTCACCACGACGTTATTCACGCGTGTGCCCGCAGGGGATGGATACGGTTCTATTGCCTGGAGGCCGATGGAGTCTTGATTGCGGTCTTCTATTGTTATCGCTTTCGCAACCAAATATTCTATTTTCAGGCAGGATTCGATCCCGAATACGAACGGCTGCGACCGGGGCTAGTGCTGATTGGCTGCGCTCTGGAGCACGCAATCGAAGAAGGCAACACAGCCTTTGATTTCCTTCGCGGCGACCACGCATACAAGACACAGTGGGGCAAGTCGTTGCGCGAAACGCACGCGCTGACGACCTATCGCCCGGGGGTCGCTGCCTTCTTATTTCGGATGCATAAGGAAACAATTCCGGGTTTGAAACGCCTAATCAAGAAAGCCCTACCGTTTCTTGACAGAAATCCGCATCGGACTACCGTCAACGCCGGGAAACCGAAAGATGTCTAGAAAACTAGCGTTGCACATTTCCAACTACTCAATCGGGAATCTGCTAGTCACGATTTCAGGCCTCGTTTCTTTCCCAATATTTACGCGGGTATTCACGGTAGACGAATACGGTGTAATGAATCTGATTGCCACAACGCTGGCACTATTGCTTGCGATTTCGAAACTGGGCATTCAGCACTCGATCGTGCGGTTTTACGGCGAAAGCAAGTCAAAGGCCGGTGGTGCCGGAGTTTCGGAGTATCTATCGACGACGCTGTTCGGGATGATGGCGATAGCGTTGGCGGTCACACTGGCGTGGGCTGCCGTAAGCCAACTCATTCCGACGTCCTGGTGGAGCGATCCGCGGATAAGCGATCTATTCCTATTGACCTCCGCGTTGCTTTTTGTCCGCAATATTGACAGTTGCCTCGTCAATTTTCTGCGTGCGGAAGAGCGTAGCGGCCAGCTGAATATCTATAACGTCATCAAGCGCTACGGAATGCTGGCGCTTGTGTTATGCACACTGTTCTTCGTGGCACGCGATTTGTATGGCTATTTCTGGGCAACGGTTATCGGTGAAGCAATTGGCACAGCGTTGCTATTCGCACTGATGATCCGCACCCACCGTTTCTCCATATATGAGTTCTCCCCCGCACTTTTCCGCAAAATGCTGATCTTCGGCATACCGATGATTGCCTACGAACTTTCTGGCATCATTCTCAACATCGGTGATCGCTACGTGATCGAGGCAAAACTGGGTGCTGGACCACTTGGCGTGTACTCGGCGGCGTACAATTTTTGTCAATATGTTCAGGCGGTATTTTTGGTGGCTGTAGGCCAAGCCGTCGTACCGATGTACATACGAAGTTGGGAAGAAAAAGGCGCGGCCGAAACAGCGCGATTCGTGCGTCAAACGATGCACTACTACTTGATGCTGGCCTTTCCGCTGGTGGCAGGTGTATCTGCGGTTGGGAGAGAAATGCTGGTGGTTCTTGCTTCGGAAAAGTACGCTGACGGCGCCGCCATCATTCCCTATGTATCAAGTGGAATGGCTGCCGATGCCGCCCTGGCGATCATCGGTGCCGCCCTCTACATCCACAAGCGCACCATCATCATGGCCGGCTTGATGACTGTCTGCGCCGTGTTAAACGTGGCCCTGAATTTGTGGTTGGTGCCCATACTGGGCATTACCGGTGCCGCTGTTGCTACGTTAATCGCATTTGTGGCACTGATGTCCGGTGCGCATTGCGCTGGCAATCGCCTCATCCCAATCTCGTTTCCATGGGCTAGTGCCGCCAAGTTCGGGCTCCTGTCTGTAATCATGTACGTGGTAATTGTCTCGATATCCGTCGCCAATAATTGGGCCCTTATCGCCATCCGGATTGTGATCGGCATCATCCTCTATTCGGCTCTAGTCCTTGCCTTCGACGAACCGACGCGAAAGACGGTGCGCGCCGCTCTCATAGGCATCGCCGCATGAGCCTGACTTGTCCAGCGCCGTGAGCTCAATTCCCACTCCCTTGTCACCAACAATGACGCCCACCGAACCTATTCGGCCGGCCAACGATGGCTCGAATACCGCTGAAGTGCAGCCAGATTCCGCGCGTATGCCGCTTGTCAGCGTGGTGATTCCAACCTATAACCGCGCGCACTACCTTCCGGAAGCAATTGATAGCGTGCTGGCGCAGACCTATCCGAATTTGGAGATCGTCGTTGTCGACGATGGATCCACTGACCACACGGCGCAGGTTATGGAACGCTATATTGGCAAAGTGACATATCAGCGCAAGCAGAACGGTGGCGTTGCTTCCGCGCGCAATCTTGGCCTCCAGCTTGCGCACGGGGAGTTCGTAGCATTTCTTGACTCTGATGATATCTGCTTGCCGCAACGGATCGCGGCCCAAATTGCTTGTTTCTTTCAAGTGCCGGATGCCATCATCTGCTCGTCCGACTTCTCGGCATTTAACGAAGGCAAAGTGCTCGAAGCTTCACATATCGCCACCTACTACAGGACTGTGGCCGACACACCTGGCGGCCTAGATGCGATCTATTCCTCGCGGCAGACATTGAACAACGATGGAATTCATCGGTCTGCCGTAGGATCGGATACATCGATTGGCATTCTTGTCGGATCGGTCTATGAACACCTCGCGTGGGGCAATTTCATACATCCGCCGACCATCATGGTTCGACGTGCTGCCATCGATGCTGCGGGCGTATTCGATGAGAGTATTCCGATAGCAACAGAACACGACTGGCTCCTCCGGGTATGCCGAACTGGGCGCGCAGCATATCTGGATAGCCCGATGATTTATTATCGTTATTCGGGCGACCAGCTCAGCTCGCCAAGACATACTACGCAGATTTCGTTGGATTCAATCGCGACGATCACTACTTTGCGGCGCACTGACCCGGAACTGTACCGCCGTCATCTGCTTCGCTTCACACGCCGAATCGGCACTTGCTATCTGAATGCGGCCAACGCCTCGCTGGAAACGAACAAGTTTGCGGCTTCGGGTCATTTGTTGCGCAGCGTGACACATGGCGTATTCAATCTATCGTCGCTGAAGGTAATTGGAAAGCTCGTTCTACCACGCAAGCTACTGAACCGCTATCGGAATCGGCGCGCCTATCGGTCGACTGACATGAAGGGGCACATCAAGTGATCACTCCCAAGCCACTGCTCAAGCGTGCAATAGCATCGTCGCTCGGCTGGCCGCTGACGAGCCGATGGCTCAAAGCCCCTGGGGTCTCCGTCTTGATGTATCACCGCGTGACACCGCCCTCATCCGCTTTCGACGGTTGTCCGGTCGAGACTTTCCGGGCGCAGATGCAATGGCTAAAGCATTATTGCTTGCCTATCGGCCCTGACGAGCTACTTCAACACACGCGGGAGTTGAAACAAGTCCGGCCGCCGGTTCTGGTGACTTTCGACGATGGATTTCGTGATTACTTCGACCACGCGTATCCGATTCTCAAGGAACTGAATATACCGGCCGTCGTGTTCCTGGCCACCTCTTTCATTGATGCCGGCGGCATGATCTGGACCGACGAGGTTACCTGGGCAATCCGCAATGCCACATCACGCCCCACAAGACTGCCATGGTCCGTAGAGACGGTATTTGACTTTTCTTCGCAGCGTGAACGCGGTCACTTCGAATATATGGCAAAGCTGCACCTCAAGTCGGTTCCCAATGCCGAGCGGAAAGAGAAACTCGCGCAACTATTCAAGCTATTGGAAGCTAGTCCCCCGCAAACTCAAATCGAACGACAGATGCTCAATTGGGATGAGGTACGGGCGGCGATTGGGCTGACGACGTTCGGCGGGCATAGTCATACCCATCCGATCATGTCGCAAATCGACGAAGTCGAGGCCGATGCGGAGATCCGCGCCTGCCGCGAGCGGATTCTTGCCGAAACAGGCCAAGCACCCAAGTACTTTGCCTACCCAAATGGAAGACAGCAGGATTTCAACGACACGACGCGACGCATCCTGAAGCAGCATGGCTTTGAGTTGGCATTTTCCACGATGGGAGGCCTCAATGATCAAGGCACGGACACCATGGCGATCAAGCGCGTCCATGGTGGCGATAGCACTCCCGATATGGCATGTCTAATTGCGGGAATTTCGCGCGTCTGACGCATGTAAACGACCGCCCATGACGAAATTGACGGTACTGATGTATCACGCAATCACCGACTCGGGTGGCGAGTGCAGCGGCGCGGATCCCCACTATGCAGTCACGCGATCGACTTTTCGGACACACTTGGCGCTAGTGCGCGATAGCGGCTTTCTCGTTTCGAGCGTCGCTGGGATTCTAGCTTCCGACGTTGAAGGCGGGAAAGTCGCATTCACCTTCGACGACGGTCACGAGAGCAACGCGGCGGCAGCGGCCGACATAGTCGAACACGGCGGCAGCGCAGACTTCTTCGTCAATCCAGCAACGGTCGGGCAACGCAATTACCTTGATTGGCAGGCACTCGGTGACCTTGCCGATCAAGGAATTTCGATTCAGTCACATGGCGATACACACCGCTATTTCGACAGCCTTTCCGAGGCGGAAATCGAGCAGGAACTGCATGTATCGAAAGCCCAAATAGAAGGAAAACTGGCCCGACCAGTTACACTTTTCGCGCCACCGGGCGGACGCATGAACGTGGCAGTCGCCACCATCGCCAAGCGCCTGGGATATCACGGCATCTGTTCATCTCGGGCAGGCCTCTGGCGGGTTGAAGCGAGCGCTTGGCAGATCCCTCGTTTCGCAGTTCTAAGTTCCACTGGCGAAGGTCAGTTCCATCGCTGGATTGACCAGGATAACTGGGAAATTTCGCGGGTAATGGTCCGCGACCGGATGCTGGCAGGCGCTAAATACCTGCTTGGGAATCGTCGCTACGAGCAACTTCGCGCGCGTATCCTTGGGTCCTCCCACGAGGTCGGCACCACACCATGACATTTGCCGGCACCGTATTCTTCGCATCGGTGATCGCCGTTGCGTACACGTTCGCCGGCTATGCGTTACTTCTAATGATATGGGCGCGGCTCGCGCCGCGTCCGGTGCGCCAGGCCCCGATCAACCCTTCCGTCGCAATCGTCGTTGTCGTACATAACGGTTCCGGATTGATCAAGAAGAAGATCGATACCTGTCTCGCCCAAGACTATCCGCCTGAACAATTGCGTGTGCTCATCGTTTCGGATGGCTCAGATGATGAAACCAACCATATTGTCGAAACCTTCAACGATGCCCGGGTACGACTACTCCCGTTCCCCGATCGCCGTGGTAAGGCCGCCTGCCTCAACGATGCAGTCGCAGCATGTGAAGAGGAAATCATCGTTTTCACCGATGTCCGGCAGCGCTTGAACCCGCTGGCAGTGCGCCATCTAATCGACAACTTCGCAGACAGCACGGTCGGTGCCGTCAGCGGGCAGTTGATGTTCGAGCGTAGCGGGATGACTGGCTTCGGCGAGAGCATTGACGCTTACTGGCGATATGAAAAGCACCTGCGCCGACTGGAAGGTCTGATCCACTCAACGGTCGGTGTTACTGGCGCACTCTATGCACTGCGTCGTAGCTGTTTCCGTGAGATTCCGCCACAGACGATCCTTGACGATGTTCTGATTCCGATGAATACCGTCCTGCAGGGATATCGCGTTATCTTCGAGGATGGGGCACTCGCTTATGATCGACCATCGACCAGCGCGAGCCAGGAACGAGTGCGCAAGGTCCGTACGCTGGCCGGTAATTTTCAGCTGCTGTTCGCTCACCCTGCGTTGCTGGCGCCGTGGCGCAATCCGGTCTTGCTACAGCTGATTTCACATAAGGTAATGCGGCTGGTCGCGCCGCTGGCGCTTCTGTGCGCATTTGTTGCCAATATTGCTCTGGTCGCTGATGCGAATAAGGCAGCATTCTTCCGAACGACACTGGCGCTACAGGCTATCGGCTATGCAGTGGCCGCACTTGGCGCACTCTGGGCACCAGCCAACGGCTTTCGCCTGATAAAATTGGCATCGGCATTCGTGTCATTGAACTGGTTTGTTGTGCTTGGATTCATCGAGTTCATCTCGAATCGCAGTCCCCATTTGTGGAAGAGTCATCAAGTGCCATCCAGCAACGGCCGATCCACTTCCTGACTCCGCATTCGAATCCATGCGCGTTCTCTACATCGTATCTCTGTTCCCATGCTGGTCGGAAACCTTCATTGTCCGCGAGATCAAGGAGATGATTCGCCTCGGCGTCGACGTCCGGATCATCTCCCTCAAACATCCCTCGGAAGACATGGTTCAGTCGGATGCCGCGCAACTATTGAGTCGCGTCAGCTATCCGACGACTTGGTGGCGCTCCCTGAGCGCCGTACTGGGATCTTTTCTCCGACATCCCTTTCGGGAAATCGCTGACATTATTCGCATCGCGATACGGATGCGAAGCCATCCGAGCGCACTCGCAAAAACACTCGTTGTTTGGTGGCGGACATTGGGACTGCAGGAGACAGTGCGAACGCTCGCGCCCACACACATTCATGCGCATTGGGCGACCTACCCATCCACGTCGGCATGGCTATTGGCGACTCGGCTGGGAATTCCATTCAGTTTTACTGCCCACGCCCACGACATTTTTCTCGAAGATCACCTGCTTGCAGAGAAAATGGAATCGGCAAAATTCACTGTCGCAATTTCTCAATTCAATCGGCGCTATCTGCATGAGCATGTTGCTAACGCCAAGCAAGCACGAATCGAGATCGTGCATTGTGGCGTATCGCCTGAAGGTTTTTCCTTCGTGCCACAAGGGCGCGACAAGCAGCGAATTCTTGCAGTAGGCCGTCTCGACGAAATCAAGGGCTTCCCTCATCTGATCGATGCCTGCGCCCGCCTTCATGCCAAGGGAATACCATTTCAATGCGACATCATAGGCAGCGGTCCACTCGAAGGCACGTTGAAAGCGCAAATTGATTCCCTCGGTCTTACCAACCATGTTCGGTTGTTGGGCGCCCAAAAGCAGGAGGACGTTCGCAAGCGTCTCTATGAGGCCGGTGTATTTGCCCTGCCTTCGGTCGTAACCGCCCGCGGCGACCGCGATGGTATCCCCGTAGCGTTGATGGAAGCGATGGCCTGCGGGATTCCGGTAGTTTCGACCCGGGTATCGGGCATTCCGGAACTGGTCGAAGACGGCGTCTCTGGCTTGGTGGCCCTCCCGGGAAGCGCGGACGATCTGGCGCGTTGCCTGGCGTTACTTTTGAACGACATCGAACTCGGCGGCCGCCTCGCCATCAAGGCACGCGAGCAGGTCGAACGTGAATTCGATATCCAGAAGGAAGTCCGAAAGCTCCATGATGCCATTGCAAGCAACTGAGCCCACCCCACGCAAGATCCGGGTCTTGCTGTTAAGCGACGAAATGGAGGTCGGCGGTACTCAGCGCCAGATCGTCCATGTTGCCCGCTCGCTCGACCGGAGCCGCTTCGAACCGACGGTCGCCTATTTTCGCAACCGATCTTTCCTGGTCGATCAGCTGGAACAAGCGGGCGTCGCCGTCGCGGAAATCCCCAAGAACGGCCGTTTCGATCCGGACTTCGTCCGCCGCCTTCGCCGCTTCCTCCGCGATGGACAGTTCGACGTCATGCATTGCTTCGCTTTCAGCGGCGAACTGTGGGGAGCGGTCGCGCGTCGCCTGTTGCCGGCAGCGGTCCGACCAACGCTAATCACCTCTGTTCGCAACAAGTATGACTGGTACTCATCATTCCAATGGCGCCTGAAACGCTGGGCCGCCCTTCAATCCAGCCGCGTCATTGCCAACTCGCATGCCGGTGGCGAGCATGCCCGGCTGACCATGGGCTTGCCGCAAGGAGCGGTGGACGTTGTGTACAACGGCGTTGGCGACGCGCCCGAAGCGGCGGCCTCCCCGCCCGCATCCAAATCCGGGGGCGCGGTGACCGCCTTATTTGTCGGCCGCCTGGTCGAGCAGAAGAACGTGCCCGTCCTGCTGCGGGCGATGAAGCGCTTGCGGAATACCGACACGAAACTCCGGCTGCTGGTTGCCGGCGATGGGCCGTTGCGGAAGCTGTGCGAACAAATGATCGCCGAACTGGAATTGGGTGATCGCGTCGAACTACTTGGCGAGCGCTCCGATGTTCCCGCCCTGATGGCTGCAACCGATTTCGTTGTGCTGCCTTCATTGCGCGAAGGGCTATCGAATGTGATCCTGGAGGCCATGATGGTCGGTCGGCCGGTGATCGCGTCGGCGGTAGGTGGCAGCGTCGAATTGGTCGAGCAGATGAAGAGTGGCCTGCTCTTCCCAAGCGACGACGATGCCGCGCTAGCCGACGCCCTGCGCTTGTTGGCTGGCGATGCCGATCTGCGTGACAAGTTCGGTGCCCGTGGGCGCCAGCGCGCCATAGAACAATTCACGGTCCCGGCAATGGTACGAACCATGCAGGATTTCTATATATGCTGCGCGGCGGAGCATCCCGCCCGCGGCGTCACCATTCAGGGGTAAGGCGAGCATGTCCACTGCGCTGGGAGACTTTTTGATCTGCATTTCAGACGAGGCCAACTCGTCCCTGCCGGAGCGTGTCATGGACCCGTCGCGCTGGCCGAGCTGGCGTGGCGTACCACCACGGCTGACTTTTGTCGCGCCGGCCCCTGGAATATCGATCGTCTATAGCGGCGATGTACGCTGCGCAGTCGATGGCAGTCGGGGCGGCATCGGCTTGGCGCGTGAACCGGAACAGGGCGGAGCGAGCGCCGACCCGGCTGCGAGCGCAGATGCCGGCCTACGTTCCTGGCTTGGCAACCGCGAATGGCGCGCCGACAGCCGTCGGGGTCGTTACGTATTCGCGTTCTGGGACACGCGGGCGCGCACACTCACCGCATACACCGATCCATTTCGCACCTACTCCGTTTTCTACTATTCCACGCCGACCAAGCTCCTGTGCGCGAGCGATCTGCGGCTGATCCTCGCTGCCTTGAGGGAAACACCAACGATCGACCCGGTTGCGCTTTACCACTACCTCAACTTCGCCTACATCCCATCGCCACGCAGCGCCATCACGGGTGTGGCAAAACTGGAACCCGGTTCCTGTCTCGAGGGCCGCGTCGGCAAGACTACTACGCGCCGTCTGTGGGATGCCCCCTACGAGGAAGATCTCGTTGGCGACGATGCAACCCGGACGAAGGAATTGCATGACCAAATCGTCGAAACAGTGCGCGACTACCGCCCGGGGGAATCCACACGCTGGGGAACGTTCTTGAGTGGCGGCACCGACAGTTCAAGCATTTCCGGCATCCTCGCTCGCAGTACCCGCGGTATGCCTGTCGACAGCTTTTCGATCGGGTTTGCCGAGGACGGCTATGACGAGTTGTCCTATTCCCGTATCGCTTCGCAACACTTCGGCCTCAATGCGCACGAACGCCTGGTCGGTGAAAAGGACACGGTCGCCATCATTTCACGGCTGGTGAAGGGCTTCGATGAACCCTTCGGAAACTCGTCGGCCATCCCTTCTTTCTATTGCGCGGACTTCGCGCGCGAGGAAGGCAAGGAACTGCTTATCGCCGGCGACGGCGGTGACGAAATATTCGGCGGCAACGAACGCTACGCCAAGGATCAAGTCTTCAACTGGTACCACAACTCACCAGCGCCGTTGCGGGCGGCTGGCTCTCTGTTAGCGGGCGCCCTGTCCGCAGTCGACCTGCACGCCGCAAACCGTGTGCGAAACATGATCCACCGTGGCGCAATGCCTAATCCCGACCGCTTCTACAGCGACGACGCGTTCGCGTCGACGCACTTCGACGAACTGCTCAGTCCGGATTTTCGCAATGCCATAAAACGTGACGATTCGCTGCAATTCCAGCGCGATGTCTATGCCCGCGCTCAAACCAAGAGCGAATTGCACCGCTTGATGTACGTTGATCTGAAGATGACCATCGCCGAAAGCGATCTCGTCAAAGTCATCCGCTCCGCAAACGTGGCCGGCATCGACGTGGCATTCCCCTATATCGATCGCGGCCTGGTCGAATACACCGGTCGACTTCCGGATCACTTCAAGGTCAAGGGTCTTAAGAAACGCTATCTGTTCAAGCTGGCAATGGAAGAAATTCTGCCGCTGGAAATCCGGAAGAAGAAGAAACAGGGATTCGGTTTGCCCATTGCGGTATGGATGCGCCGCGAGGGACAACTCCGCGAGTTGATCAACGACGTCGTCCTGTCGGAGCGCGCCCAAAGCCGGGGCTACTTCAATCCGGAATTCGTCCGCGATCTGATCGATCGGCACGAGCGCAACCTGTGGGATCACGCGCCGGACATCTTCCGCCTGCTGATGCTGGAGCTTTGGCACCGCGAGTATTTCGACCATCATGGCTGATTCTCCGCGTTCGGTCGTCATGGTATTGGAGGCCAAGTTCCCGGCGTACGGTGGGGGCGGCGCCGAAAGTCAGGTGCTCACGCTTGGCGGCCGCCTCAGTGATGGCGGTGTTCAAGTGTTGGTCGTCGTACCCAGGGTTGCAGAAGGACCGCAAGCCGAGCGCGAGCATGTCGACCGCCTCGATGTCATGCGCATCACCTATCCCAGGATGCGGGTCCTCGGTGGCGTCATCATGTTGGCGAAGCTTGCCTGGTTCCTGTTCGCGCACCGTCGAGACTACCAAGTAATTCATGCGCATATCGCGCACAACATGGCGTCCGTCGCGGCGATTATGGGGAAACTGCTGGGCAAGCCGGTTGTTGTGAAGTTGACCGGCATGCGGGAACTGGTGGGAGGGATTCTCGATCCACATCCCAACTTCGGCGCCCGGCTGCGGAAATTGGCCATCAGGCAGGCGACGCTGATCCAGGCAACGAGCGAACGGATTCGTCAGACCCTGATCGACCGCGGCTTCGATCCCACCCGCACACTGGTACTCCCCAACGGCGTTGATGTCGGTCGCTTCACGCGCGTTGGGCGCGACCACGAACTCCGGGCACAACTGTGTGGCGCGGCCGAAATTGTCGGCATATTTGTCGGCCGCCTAGCGCCCGAAAAAAACCATGAGTCATTGCTTAACGCCTGGGCCGAGACCTTTGCAAGACGTACCGACGCGAAACTGGTCCTGGTCGGCGATGGCGTTCTGCGGCAACATTTGACCGAAGTGGCGAACCGAATGGGTATCGGCACGCAGGTTGTTTTCGCAGGGCACAGCAACGACATCGCGCGCTACTTGGCCATTGCCGATTTTGGCTTGTTGACCTCCCTTGCCGAAGGCTTGTCGAACTCGCTGCTCGAATACATGGCAGCCGGCTTGCCCGTCATCGGTTCGAGAATCAGCGGCACCGAGGATTTCGTCGTTCCCGGCGAAACGGGCTGGCTCTTCGAGCCTGGAGACGGAGATGACCTCGCGCGCTGCCTTGCGCTTGCCGCCGCTGCTGGCGCGCCGGCACTCCGTGCCATGGGCGAAAAGGCGCAGCAGCGCATCGTCTCGACCGCTTCTCTCGAAGCAGTCACCAAGAAACTGATCACGTGCTACGGCTTCAACGCCACGCACGAATTCAAGGCCGGTTGATCCGAACGGCCAACTCATGAAGGACTGATGTTGTGTGTGGAATAGCAGGAATCGCATCCTTACAGGAAAGACCGCTGCCCGATGCGCCCATCGCCGAGGCAATGTGCCAACTGATCGTGCATCGCGGCCCCGACGACCAGGGCATCTATGCCGACAGGCAAGCGCAGATAGGCATGCGTCGCCTGAGCATCATCGACCTTGCCGGTGGCCACCAGCCCATCCACAACGAGGATAAGTCGATCTGGATCGTCTTCAACGGCGAGATATACAACTTCAAGGAATTGCGTCGGGAACTTCAGCAGTGCGGACATTCGTTCTATACGAATTCCGACACCGAGTGCATCGTCCATGCCTACGAACAATATGGCGATCAATGCTTCAGCAAGCTGCGCGGGATGTTCGGCATCGCCATCCTCGATCTTGCCCGCAACCGGCTGGTGCTGGCGCGCGATCGGCTGGGCAAGAAGCCGCTTTACTACACGCGTACCGCCGACGGCTATCTGGCATTCGCCTCGGAATTGAAGTCCATGTTCGCGGTACCCGGCTTCGCGCCGACGGTCTCGAAGAGTGCCACGCGGGAATACTTTTCGCTCGGCTACGTCCCGGCTCCCGGAACAATCTACGATGATGTACTTAAGCTGCCGCCGGCCCACTACCTCGTCTTCGAACGCGGCACGGTCGCCACCCAGCGCTATTGGAAGCTCGACTTCAGGCCGAAGTGGCAAGATGACGAAGCTACGCTCAGTCGCCGGTTGAGGGAGCATCTCGACGAGGCAGTGCGCCTGCGACTGGTCAGCGATGTGCCGTTCGGCGCCTTTCTCAGCGGCGGCATTGATTCCAGCGTCGTCGCGGCGCTGATGGCACGACATCTGTCGAGCCCGGTGAAGACCTTCACGATCGGTTTCAATGAAGACGCTTTCAACGAGATTCCCGACGCCCGTCGCATCGCCGAGCATATCGGCGCCGAGCATCACGAACTGGTCGTAACGCCGGACGCGATCGGCATGGTCGAGGACCTCGCCTGGTATTGCGACGAACCGTTCGGCGATGCCTCGTCGATCCCGACCTTTATCGTCTCGCGGATGGCAGTGGCGCATGTGAAAATGGTTTTGTCCGGTGACGGCGGCGACGAAGGCTTTGCCGGCTACGAGCGCTACCGGAAATACATGCAGCTCAGGAAAATGGCCCGCCTGTCCCTCGGCATGGCCGGTCCGGCGCTTTCACTCGCCGGTACTGCGGCAGGCGGAAGTCTGGGAATCCGGCTACAGCGCATTGCCGACCGCATGGCGCTGCCCTATCCAGAACGTTACTTGTCCGGCGTCGCCCTGAGCACCGCGGCCGACGTCAACCCACTGCTGTCGGCGGACGTTGCCGGCCTAGACCCCTACGCGCGTATTCGCGACCATTTCGGGCGTACCGATATCGATGAGGAAATGGAGCGAATTCTTTCCGGCGACATGGACACTTACCTGGTTGATGACATCCTCGTCAAGGTGGACCGCATGACAATGGCCAATTCCCTTGAGGCCAGAGCGCCCCTATTGGACCATGTCCTGCTCGAGTTTTGCGCACGGTTGCCGTTCCCACTCAAAAACAACGGTCGAGTCGGCAAATATCTACTCAAGAAAGTCGCGGCCGATTTGTTGCCGGCCGAATGCCTACAGAAGCGCAAGCAGGGATTCGGGATTCCATTGGCCAAATGGTTCCGCGCTGACCTGAAACCATTGATGCTCGACCTGCTTGCCGACCGCTCATTCCGGCAACGTGGCATCTTCAATGTGGAAGGCGTCAGGGCTTGCTATGAGCGCCACTTGTCCGGGTTGCAGGATTTCAGCGAACTGCTCTGGCTAGTTCTGACCTATGAAATGTGGGCGCGTAACTATCTGGATCGGCGCGGTTCCGGTCGGCTGACTGTCGGTGGTGCGAAATGACGAATATTTCCCTCGACTCTCATAATCGGTCAAACCCAGCATCACCTCGTTCCGCCGTAACGGTTCTTAATCTGTTGCTGGCCGCAATCATCATCTATATCCCCTATCAGAATCACTACCCCGTCGTCATTGACATCAAGGGGCTCAATCTGATCAACACGATGTTCCTGTTCGCGTTGTTGATGATTCTCGTTCGCAAGTCGAGCACCGAATCGCCAACGCCACTCAAGGGGATATTTCTGTCGTTCTTTGCCGTTCTGACGCTGTCGTTCCTGATTGGTCAATTGTACGATGGCTCAAGGATGCCCGAAGACCTTACGGCGCTCAAGAGCGGAATTTTCTACATGCTGTTCTACTTCCTCTTCTACCATGGCGTGCGCGATGTCAAGAGCATTCGCTTTCTGTTGGGCGCTATCCTGTTCGTAACCCTGATTGTTTCCGTACATGCTTTCCGTCAGGCACTCGACTATGGCCTTGGGGTCTACAACGAGAGCCGCCGCGCCGGCGGACCGTTCGCGGTCGACTCTAGCGGCTCCAATCTTGCTGCGGCATTTTTCGTCATCTTCGTTCCATTGTTCATCTCCCTGGCCCTGTACCGAAAGTCAGCCGTCACGGTACGCCTCGCCGCCCTGGCCTTCGGTATTTTCGGCGTCTTCGCCGCGTTCTTCACCTACTCGCGCCAAGCCTATTTCATTCTCGCCATCCTGCTGCTTCTAAGAATGTTGCGCGGGCATCTGTTCCTCGGCGTGCTGCTGACCATGGCCATCCTCAACTACGATGTGTGGGTGCCGGAAGGCGTGGTCGACCGCCTCACCATGACGGAGCAAACCGACGAACAAGGCGAGAAGAAATTGGATGAGAGTACGGAAAGCCGCTTCATCATCTGGGAAGGCGCCAGTCAAATGATCGCGGAACGGCCATGGGGAATTGGGCTCAACCATTTCCCGCGGGAAATGGGGAGGTATGTGCCGGGCTATAACAAGTTCGATGCCCACAACGGCTATATCCTCGTCACCACCGAAATGGGCGTGCAAGGCTTGATTGTGCTCGTGATATTGTTAGGTAGTCTCTTGAATCTCAGTCGAAAGGTTGAGCAAGTCAATACATCGGAAGAAGCAAAGTCCCTTGGTACTGCATTTCAGATTTCGGTAATCGCGGCAATTCTTGCCAATCTGTTTGGTAGTCGGTTTTTCAACGGCGAAGTCATGGGGAATTTCTGGATCTTGTCGGGGCTAGTCGCCCGGTACTACACGCTAGAACTTGAAAGGCAAACGGCACTTGTGCCACCACCAGTGAACGCGGTGCAGGGGCTGAGCATCCAATCTGCCGTCGTTGATAAACGACAGTCAAAGTCGTGACATATGATCGCCGTACAATTGCATGGCCTGCCCAAGGCGACGTTTTGGTCGTCCCATCGGCCCCATTCAATGAACTGAGCGACTCCCAATGACAGCCAGTGGAAGAACCCGAACTTTCGTTCTAGTCTCTTCTCTGACTATCGTGCTTGTCGCCTGCGGCGGCGGTGGAGGTGGAGATTCCAGCAATGTTGTTGGAAGCAGCAGTGGGACTAACAACGCCAGTAGCAGCGGTAGCAGCACCGGAAGTACGACCAGCAGCGGTAGCAGCACCGGAAGCACAACCAGTAGCGGCGGCAGCGGTAGTATCGGCAGCGGCAACGTGAGCGGCATCACGGGTCCGTGGACGCTGTTCAATCAAAGCACCTATCCGCCGGCCGTGGCCGCCTCGACGACGGGCAAGACCTACTACGTCGACGGCACGAACGGCAGTGACAGCAACACCGGCTTGAGCGCTGCCTTGGCCTTCAGGACCATCAGCAGGACGCTGCCACTCGTCGTGGCCGGGGACAACGTTCTGATTCGCAAGGGTCTCTATCGGGAAGGCATAGACATGAGCAATTATGCCTCTGGCAGTGCCGGCAAGCCGATCACCTTTGGCGCCTACGGCGACGGCGAAGTCATCGTCGACGGCTCGACCAAGGTCATTTGGACGCTAAGCGGCGGCACCGTCTCGACTGCCGCGGTCAGCTTCACCCCTCGGGCCGTGGTGGTCAATGAAGTCCCGCTCAAGCAAGTGAGTTCCGCTGCCAGCGTCACCAGCGGTAGTGGCAATTGGTACCGGGGTTCCGGCACCATCACCGCCGACCTGGGTACTACCAGCCCGAGTACTGCCGACGTCGTCGTCCCGAATACGCAGGAAGCCCAGCAGCATGTCTACTTCGCGGGGCAGAACTACTTGACCTTCAAGGGCCTGACCATACGTGGTTCCGGCTCCAACGGCATCTGGGGCCAAGGCAGCCATATCACCGTCGAGAGCTGTCAGATCAAGTTCAATGGCAAGGCGGCCGTGGCCTTCCAGGGCGCCGGCGACACCGACAACGCCGTTCTGACCAGCCACATCTATCACAACGTCCTCGACAACTGGCCGCGCGGCAACAACGGCTATGCGGCCTCCGGTGGCGGCTGGCCGGGCACCCTGGTCTGGTATGCCAACCTGCGCCCGGTTGCCCGCGGCAACATCGTGCACATGAATGGCGGCGAAGGCATCCTCTCCTATGGCTCCGCCAACGGCGTCTCCAGCGGCTACGCCCTTTTTGAACAGAACATGGCCTACGACAACTGGAGCGTCAACATGTACTTTGACAACCAGCCTTACGATACGGCCAGAAACAATTTCATCTTCAATCATCCCCCCAATACCGCCAACTTCATCAACGGCGATGCCAGTCTGGCCAAGTACAGCGTGTGCCTGATGTTGGCCGACGAGGAGAATTCCGGCGATTCAGGCACCAACTATGCCGCGCTTGACCATACCTCAGTCTACAACAACATCTTGGCCGGTTGCCGGATCAGCATCCGGGACTACTCGGAAGGCAATGCCCACGCCATCCTGTATCACGGCTTGAAGAACAGCCTAATTGCCAACAACACGATCATCATGCCGGCTAGCGGGTCACCCTACAGCAGCACCAACATCTACGGCATCTATTTGCAGGACAACACCTCGCCCAGCGGGGTCAACCGCAACACCAATTCCATCATTGAGAACAACATCGTCTACGGCTTCACCGGTGATCCACTGATCTTCAGTGAAGTCGCTGGCGCGATCAGCGGCGTCATTGTCGATTACAACGACTATTACAGCAGTGCGGGAGCAAGCCCATTCGGTGTTGGCTACAACTCGATCACCTTCGGTGCGTTTGCCTGGTGGCAGTCGAAGGCAAGCGTCGATACCCACAGCAAGTACACCAATCCGCTGTTGGTCGATGCCACCGCCTTCTCTGCTACGGCGGCAACGACGCCGGTCTACGACTACGCCAAGGCTAACGTCGGCACCGGTTCACCTGCTGCGGCTGCCGGTGCTTCGTTGTCCAGTTCATTTACCGTCAATTTCGCCGGCACTTCCCGTTCAACCTGGAATATGGGCGCCTATTGAGCTCGACCGTTCAACCTAGCGCCAAAATCAAACGTCGCTGGACCGGTGCCGCTCTTATTGTTCTGGCAATGGGAATCGTCGCTGTGTTCGCATTCCATGGAAACAGCGGAACTGTGGACGGCTCAGCCAACGCCGATCACTGTCAGGACAATCGCGAAGTTGGTGCTGAAGTGGGAAAGATGCCGTGGCCAGTGTTTGATGCCGCCCACTATCCGCCTTCGGTTCCTGCCTCGATCACGGGTATCACGTACTACGTTGACGGGGCCAATGGTAACAACTCAAATAGTGGTACTACCGCTACCGCTCCGTTAAAGACCATAGCCAGATCCTTGCGACTTGTTGCAGCAGGCGACACTGTTCTCATCAAGAGAGGTTTCTACCGGGAAGGCATCAATCTGAATGGTCATGCTTCCGGTACAACAGGCAAACCCATTACCTTCGGTTCCTATGGCGACGGTGAAGTCATTCTCGACGGTTCGACCAAGGTGGGACCATGGACTCAGGTCGATGGCACTGTATGGAGCGCTCCCATTGCCTTCGCTCCCTCTGCCGTGGTCGTCAATGAAGTTCCACTCAAACAGGTGACCAAGCCATCAAAAGTCACTAGTTGCAGTGGCGTCTGGTACGTGGGTGGTGGCTACATCATCGCCGACATGGGTACTTCCAGTGTGGGGGCTGGTGACCCCAACCACGCCGATATCGTTGTGCCGAATAGTGTGGAGGATCAGGCGCATGTTTTCTTCTGGGGCAATTACTATACATTCAAGGGCCTCACCATTCGCGGTTCTGGATCCAATGGCATCTGGGGTCAGGGCAGCCACATCACTGTCGACAGTTGCGTCATCAAGTTTAATGGCAAGGCGGCTATTGCCTTTCAGGGAGCGGGCGACAGCGACAATGTGGTACTCACTAGCCATATCTACCACAACGTCCTGGCAAACTGGCCCCGGGGCAACAACGGCTACGATCAGGCTGGCGGCGGCTGGCCCGGAACTTTGACCTGGTTCGCCAACCTGCGTCCGCTCGCCCGCGGTAACGTCGTCCACATGAATGGCGGCGAAGGCATTGCGTCCTACGGCACTGTCAATGGCGTCCAGAGCGGACACGCCATATTCGAGCAAAACGTGGTTTACGACAATTGGAGCGTCAATATATACTTTGACAATCAGGCCAACGACACCGCTCGAAACAACTTCATCTTCAATCATCCGCCCAGCGCTGCCAATTTCATCAACGGCGATACCTCGCTCGCCAAGTACAGCGTTTGTCTGATGCTTGCTGATGAGTACAGCTCCAGCGATGGCACCAACAATCATGCCAACCTCGCAGGCACCAAGGTATATAACAACATCATTGCCGGTTGCCGAATCGGAATTCGGGACTATTCCGAAAAAGTGGCAACGCACGGTCTGAAGAATGTCCTGCTAGCCAACAACACCATCATCATGCCCCGCAGCAGCGCACCCTACGGAGGCAACGATATCTTCGGCATATACCTGCGGGACAATGGGCGCAATAGCACCAACACGACGATAGTGAACAACATTATCTACGGCTTTGTGGGAGACCTGATATTCAGCGAAGCTGCCGGCGCCATTGACGGTGTGACTCTAAATTTCAACGACTATTTCAGCATATCGGGCTCCAGCCCGCTTGTCGCAGGCATCAGATTGGGCAAAGGGAAACTAACTTTGTGGAAGTCGAGCGGCAACGAAACCGGGATAAACAGCACGTACGCAGATCCTCTGCTCCTCGAACCAGCTGCTTTCTCAGTCCCTGGAACCACCCCTTACGATTATAGGAAGGCGGGCCCAGCGAGGATCTCGCCGACATTAAGTGGTGGAACCATACAATCGAGCTTCAACACAAATTTCGCTGGCATCCCCCGTATTAGATGGGGCGTTGGCGCGTTCTAGTGTGAGTGACCTCCCTGGCCGGCGCATCAAGTGCCTGACGGTGGCGGACGACTTCAGTCACGAGTGCGTCTATGTCGCTACCGACTTCGGTATCTCGGGTCAGTATGTGACCCGGCTACTGGACCAGGCCGCCATCTTCCGGGGCTACCCGAAGGCGGTGCGTACCGACAACGGCCCGGAGTTCACCAGTCGAGCCTTCATGGCCTGGGTCAGTAACACATCGAACGACCGCAACTGCCGGTGTTGTTAGCACCATGGCTACCATTCACAAAGCGCCTGAACTTGGATTTGCGTTAGGCGGAGTTTTTCGTTTCTGGAGTCAGCTTCTCAAAGCTCTCAACCAAGCGCCCGAGCAATGCCAAGGCACCCGAATTGTTGCGCAGGAGGCCATCGAGTGCCGCCTCGACCCGAACAATCCGCTCTTCGACCTGTGTCATGCGTAAGTTGAAATCATCTTGTCCCAACGCATTGATCATTGACCGCGCATGATCAAGTGACACCATCGCGACGGGATCCGAATTCGGAGAAGTCCGTCCTCCAATCGGCGCCGCCGACGTTGGCTTGGGAGCGAGTGTCTCGTTCTCGATCTCGCGAACGATTTCAAACACATCCGATTCCGAGAATGCCTTCGTGTTCGAAAGAAATCCAGAAAGAAGCAAACGATCACAAATCGCATTGATGCGTCGAGGTATGCCGGCACTGCCTTCATATATAGCGGGAAATGCATCGGCGGAGAAGCTGGGGGAATTCGTCCATCCGCAATGCAGCAGTCGATGCTCGATGTATGCCTGCGTTTCCTTTGCGTCCATCGGTCCGATGTGACAAGCAGCGATAACGCGCTGACGGAGCTGTGTCAGCTGAGGGCTTTGCAGCGTATATCTGAACTCCGGCTGCCCAACGAGGAAGCTCTGCAGCAGCGCGTGCGTATTGAGCTGAAAATTCGAAAGCATCCGCAATTCCTCAACGGCTTGCATGCTGAGGTTTTGGGCTTCATCGACCACGAGGAGGCAACGCTTGCCCGCCCGATAGACATTGACAAGGAAAGCCTCCAAGGCAACGAGGAGGTCAGCCTTGGTTTCGCTTGCGATGGGAATACCAAAGACGGAAGCCACAAGCCGCAACGCGTTGTCGGCATCCAACTGGGTGCTCACCAAATGGGCGGCAATGAACTTATCTGGATCAAGCTTACTCAGCAGGCTCCGAACAAGAGTTGTCTTGCCAGCACCGACCTCACCGGTAATTACAATGAAGCCCTCGTTGCGATGCAGCCCATACTCCAGATAGGCCATCGCCCGCCTATGCTGGCGGCTGCCAAAATAGAAGGAAGGGTCAGGGTTAGTCTGGAACGGTTTCTCGGTAAGCCCGTAGTACTCTTCGTACATATTTTCGGCCAAAGCGGCCCGACTAGAAGCGTTGCGTCAGAGAACCAACCAATGCGTTCTCTCTAATAGATCCGGAAACAGTGCTGTCGACCTTAGTTCTACGTGCTCCTACCGAAGCACTCGCCTTGGCGGTGAGGCGAATGGTCACGGCCGCCGTCGCGGTTGTTTGATTTGATTCCAAATTCGCGGTCGTCAAGCCCTCAGACTTCAAACGCGCCATCGAAACGTTGAGATTGGTTACTGGCGTTAGCCGGTGAAGCCAGGCAAGACTGGCACCCCGTTCGCGAATGTCTGTGTCAAATTGGCTAAAACTGTCAACCGCATCTGGCGCGAAGCTCAGTAATTGCTGCACGCGCTGACTGAGTAGCAAAGTGAGAGTATTTCTCTGTCCCAAAAGCGCCACCGAAGCCTGCTGGAAGCGATCAAGGTAAAAGCGCGACGTTTGCACACCACCACCGCCAGGCAGGTTTGCCACTGCCCCGATTTGGTCCATTCTGGAACGTACCTCGCGACCACGTTCACTAGGGTCTGGGATACTGGCCTCCAATAGGTCCGACATCAGTTCAGAAATCGATCCCGGATTGTAGCCAGCCAGCAATGTCGGCAGGATCGCCACATCCTTGACATCCGAATAACGCCAGGCTGTCAATGCTGTACGATGGGACAGGAGAAGATTGTGCCCAGTACCAAAGAAGCGCTTCTCGCCTAAGGCCGCAACCTGTGTATGTGACGTCGGCGACCACTCCAAGCCAACTCCCGGCGTCGCCGTGTTTTCCTTTTCGCTACTGTTAAAGTTAGTTGTTTCCCGTCCCGTCGAAAGAGATAGATGCATACGGGGACCTATGGACAGCGCAAGACCGCCGCGAAAGCGCGTGTCGTCACGGCTGCCCACGATGTCGTTCTTGACGTTGGTAGCGCTAAAATCGCCGAGCCAGCCAATCGCGCCGGCTGACGCAAGATTCTTCAGTGATCCGACCACCTGATTGACTCGAGTCGTAACCAAGGTGGGATCATCAGACTTGGCATCAATCGAGTTGATGCGCAACAAATATTCCGCATCATTAAAGACGTGGCCACGAATGTACGGCGCCACTTGCGTGGTTCTCGTCTCAACCTGCTTCGCCGCGGCATTTGTTTGATCCACAGATACCGGTCCGAATACGGAAAGATTACGCTGTACGATGTTAGCGCTGGCATCCACAAACAGCCACTTATCAACGGCTTCAATGGTCGCAAGCGAATTCAGCAGGTTCTGGTGGCGGTTCCACTCTGAGTTGCCTTGGTAATACAGATTCTCCCGACTGTAGTCCAAATGTGCCTTGACGCGAGACCCGGCGCCATCGACACGAATACCGGGTGCAATGTCGGTTATCCAGCCGCTTTGCGGCGATGCCCCGACTAAGGCCATGTTCGTACTATATGTTTCTCCCGCAGTGACCTGTGGAATGAAAGTCCACGATTCCCCATGCGCAACGCCCAGTCCCAGCGAGGCAATAAATCCCGCCAGAGTCCGGCAGGTCCAGGTTGGGAGCCTTGATCTGAATGTCGAAAGGCTAATAGCCGTAGCCATATTCGTAGCCATATGCCACATGCTCAACATTCCGCGTCTGGTTGAGGACCATCAGTTTGACTGGGCAGGTCTCAATAGTGGCAAGCGCTTCCTTGACCGCACTTTGCGGGGTCTGCTCCGCTCGCACGACAAACACGATCTGTCCCAGCCGCGTCGCCAGCACCCGCGCTTCAGTTGTCATCAGTAGAGGTGGCGAATCAAAAATAATGACTCGGTCCGGATAGCGCCGCGCCATCTCGTTGAGCAAGCGCCCCATCACCTCACTCGCCAACAATTCCGTGGCATGGGCATCCTGAGTACCGGCGGTCAGTATGGTGAGCTTGTCAATATTGGACCGCAGCAAGACATCGCTCAGTTTCAGCGACTTGTCCTGCAGGACATCCATCAATCCCTTCTGTTCCGGCAACCCCAAGACACGTGGCAACGACGGTCGGGCAACATCAGCATCCACCAGCAGGACGGTGCGATCCAATTCCATCGCAATGCTCATTGCGAGATTTACCGCAGTAAAACTCTTCCCCTCGCCAGGTAACGCACTGGTCACCATGATCAGATTGGCATTCCGTATCGGCGCGGCTGGGCCCATCACATTTGCCAGCAATGGGCGCTTCAGAACCCTGAACTCCTCTGCGGTCAGACTTCCAGGCGTGTCCGGTGTAATAAAGCCAGCCGCACGAAGTCTGACGAGATCGATGTCAATCCGCCGACTTTCGCTACCAGAAGACCCTGAATGGGCCATATTGGAATCAATACCGGCTTCCACGCCGGGGACGAGGAGCGAAGATGAGTGGGCACCTGCCCCAGCCCTGTCAGGTTGCTTAGGCAACCCCTCCAAACGCTCAACCGCCTTTTCGATTAGGCTCATAGCATTGACTTTCTCACGCAGCGACCTTCGTCATCAATACCATCGCCGCTATAAACAGGAAGTATGTTGCCGACAAGCTGCCAGCCACTTTGACAAAACGCCTCAAGTTCTGCCTGTTCTCCATCTGCATCTGATCGCTGATCACAAGAGAGACCACGCCAAGGATCGGCTGCCCGGTGATCGCACGCAATTGCTGGCGGTCGAAAATACATGGGCGCATCTCTTTGGATACGAACATGATGCCCGAACCGGCAAACAGCGCCACGAGAAGGGACACAATCAATAACAACGGACGATTGGGAAATACTGCGTGGGGTGAAACACGGGGCGGATCGACCAACCGAAAGTCGGCTACGCCAGACACTGCCTGCATGTCCCCCGATATATTGGCCGATTCACGACGCGAAATCAGACTCTCGTAATTCTTCTTATTGACCTCGTAGTCCCGGTTAAGCTGGGCGAGTTCGGCTTCGTATTCCGGCATACGGCGCGCATTCTCGCGTAGCTGACGATAACGCGAAGAGTACTCGGCAACCCGAGCACGCAGAGACGCAACATTCGCCTCGGCTTGGGCGAGCGATACCTTGATCTGCTCGGACGCGCGCGGTCCCGTAGAAACGGCCTGAATTAAGGGAACACCGGCCTTACGGTAGCCCTCCACGAACCGCCGGCGTTGATCCTCCAGTTCGCGGATTACCCGTCTGGCCCCAACAACATCCGGGTGGCTTTCCGTATATTTCTGCAAGAGGCCGTCGAGGTTCCGTTTCATCGCATCAATGCGGCTGTCAATGTCCACCAAGTTGTCGTCAGACATCCCAGGAGGCACTACCGCACCAGTTGCTGGTGCGGCGGCCAAGTCCTCACCAGCCAAACCACGCCGAAATGCATCGCGTGAATTCTCCGCTTCTCGCAACTGCAACTGAGCTTGGTTAAGCTGCTCACCGACCGCCGCCATTTGCGCGAAGTAGTCCTTGCCGTCGGCCGATGCGGTGCTATCCATGTTGTGCAACTTGAATTCCTTCAACCGGTTTTCCGCGTCTTGCAGCTTCTTCTCGTACGTAGCCGCCTGTTCATCAAGAAAGGTCTTGGCGGCTTCAGTATCGGTTGCCCCTCCTCCTGTATTGGTATCAATGAACATCGACACCAGCAGTTCGACAACATGCTTGGCGCGCTCGGGCTTGGTGTCGCGAAACTTGACTACGTAGATATTGTTGGCGCCCCGCTCACCGGATCTTTGAAGATCGAGCACCTGGATGACCTGATCGATCAGCCGCTCCCGCTCATCCTCGGTCTTGACGTTTTGGTCCAGACCGGTCGCCTGAATCAAGTGCTCGACATTCGGCCGGCTGATTACAACCCGACTCAGCATCACCACTCGCTGGTTAATATCCGGCTGAACGGTCATGCCCGCCATCAGCGGCTTGAGGATGGAATCGGTGTTGGCGTAAATTCGCGCTGAGGCCTCGTATTTCTTTGGGATCATCAGCACAATGGCAGCGCCGACAATCGCCACCCCAAAGGCCGTAAACAGCCCGCGCCAGCGATACTTCCACATCGCCCGCACATGCAACAGCAGTTGCAGGAGCAACTTGTCATTCATTGAACATACCCATTTCTATCGTTCGGCCCGCAGATAGCCACTGCGTCCGCCACGCCCGGAAATTAGAACCAGCCTTGCGGAATAATCAGGACATCGCCGGGGCGCATTTCGACATTCGCTGAGATGTCACCACGCTTCACCAGGTCCGCAATTCGCACGCTGTACTGTTTGTTGCCCTCTGCAGTACGCAGAATGGATGCACTGTTGCCATCGGCAAAATCGGTCATACCACCAACGGCAATCATGACGTCAAGCAACGTCATCTTCTGCTTGTAAGGCAGCACCTGCGGCTTGGCAGCCTCGCCGACGACACGAATCTGCTCGCTGTACGGGCCAACGAAATTGGTTACGACCACAGTGACGACCGGATCCCGAATGTACTTGGCGAGCGCCTTTTCGATGTCGCGAGCCAAGGTAGTCGCATCCTTACCCATGGCCGGCAT
>PMIH01000034.1 GCA_003158255.1 Rhodocyclaceae bacterium | reverse complement strand
ATGGCGGCCTTCATCATCCGCGCCGTGGAGGGAGAACCCTCTGCGACGTGTACCACCGCGCCCTTCACTGATGTACCGATCTCCGATGGCTTCTGCAAGTACGTCAAGCGCATGGTGGCGCTGAACATCACCACCGGTTGCGGGGGTGGCAATTACTGTCCGAGCCAGACGGTCACCCGTGACCAGATGGCTGTCTTTCTTGCGAGGGCGTTCCTGGGGATGTAGCGGATAGGTAGTATTTTGAGTTATCCGTGTTTCAAATGCGCGGCCATTCCACGTCACTCGATGCCCACCATACCCGCCGCCGGATAGCGCGCGCCGGCGACGAGCGCCGGGTCGAACAGCCGGTCAAGTTCGTCGATCTCGGCGGCTGACAGGCGATGGTCGGCAGCGGCGGCGTTCTGCTCCAGATAAGCCATGCGGCGCGTGCCGGGAATCGGCACCACGTTGTCGTGCTTGTCCAGCAGCCATGCCAATGCAACTTGGGCATTGGTGAGATTACGCGCAGCGGCAAAGCGTCCCAGCTCGTCTACCAGTCGGCGATTGATCGCTTCCGCCTCGCCGGCGAAGCGCGGATTGTTCTTGCGGAAGTCGCCGTCGGCGAGCGCTTCCGTATGCACCGTACCGGTCAGAAACGCGCGCCCCAACGGGCTGTAGGCGACGAAGGTGGTGCCGAGTTCAGCGCAGGTTTGCAGCATGCCCTGTTCCGGTTCGCGCGACCACAGCGAATATTCGCTCTGCACGGCGGCCACCGGATGAACGGCGCAGGCGCGCCTCAAAGTATCGGCGGAAATCTCGGAAAAGCCGATCTGCCGCACCTTGCCGGCCGCCACCAGTTCGGCCATCGCGCCGGTCGTTTCCTCGATCGGCGTATCGGGATTGCGCCGATGGCAATAGTAGAGATCGATGGTGTCCACGCCGAGCCGTTGCAGCGAGGCCTCGCAGGCACTGCGGATGTACTCGGGACTGTTGTCGATGCGTCGTTCATATTTGCCCGCCTGGCGCACGATGCCGAACTTCGTGGCAATAACCAGTTTCTGACGCAGCACCGGCCCGCCCCGGCGGAGAAAATCGCCGATCAGGCGCTCGTTGTGGCCAAGGCCGTAAGTGTCGGCGGTGTCGAGGAAATCAATGCCGAGATCGACGGCGCGCGCCAGAATTTCCAGCGACTGCGCATCGTCCGACGCGCCGTAGAACTCCGACATGCCCATGCAGCCAAGGCCAAGCGCCGAGATGGTTGCGCCGGAAGAACCCAAAGATCGTCGTTGCATGGTCGCGCTCCCTTGTGAAAACTGAAATTGAGACAATGCGGCGCCGCTAGTTGTTCCCGGCGCATCAATCACCCGATACCTGCCGATGCTGCTCGCATCAGGTTACCGCAATGCGGCGTATCGCGACGACTGACTCTCGGGGAAGCCACCGAGGACGGCAAGAAGCTGCCCGTCACACTTACATTTCGGTCTTGGCTTTGAAGGATTGGAAATCGCTGTTATCGTGACCAGCCTATTGGCGTTGTTATACAGCTGCCAGCCAAGCAGACGTTTTGCCCGTTTATTGGCTGCCTGCGTACAATTGTCTTGCGGATATCAGTTCATCTCCGGACCCAGTGGGTCCAGCGAATTTGCAAGCGTCCTTCTGATGGAGCATCAGCATGGATTACCAAGTGTCTGTCGCCAACAGCGGTCGACATATCTTGATCAGGGTTTTTATGCCCATGACAAGTGCGATTGGAGTTCGCTGCGGCGCCGAAGCGTCCCGTCTCGGCGTCGAGAAGAAGGTGAATGGGTACCTATTTGACCTCCGAGACTCGCCAAACGTGCAATCCGCGGTAGACAACTATGAATTCGCACATGGAGAAATAGCAGAATTCGGCTTCCCAAAGAGTTCTCGCTCAGCATTCCTCGTGCGACCGAATGACCGGTCCCATGATTTCATTAACACTGCCTTTTTCAATGCCGGTTATGTGACCAAGCTCTTTACGGACGAAGCATCTGCTGTCTCTTGGCTCGATAAGGAACCACCGCCGCTCGGAAAAGAACTTAATTGGCGCGACCGCTTCCTATAGCAGAGCCCGCGCATGGGGCTTCGGGCACAGAGCGCTCTAAGCATCCCGGCGACTTGATATAGTTTCATCGTCCGGCTGTGCCACAATCGAAACCATGAGCACGATACGCGAAGGCTACATCCGGCCGCTGGACGTCAAGAACGGTCGCGTCGATATGTCGCACGGCTCCGGCGGCCGGGCGATGGCGCAACTGATCGAGGAATTGTTCGCCAGGTACCTCGGCAACGAATACTTGGCGCAGGGCGACGATGGTGCGCGGCTGCCGGTCGTGAACGGCCGGCTGGTGATGGCGACCGATTCGCATGTGGTCTCGCCGCTGTTCTTTCCGGGCGGCGATATCGGTTGCCTGTCGGTGCATGGCACGATCAACGATGTGGCGGTGATGGGTGCGAAACCACTCTATCTCGCCGCCGGTTTCATTCTCGAAGAGGGCTATCCGCTCGCCGATCTGGCGCGCATCGTCGCGTCGATGGCGGCTGCGGCGCGTGAGGCCGACGTGCCCGTGGTTACGGGCGACACCAAGGTGGTGGAGCGCGGCAAAGCCGACGGCGTCTTCATCACGACCTGCGGCGTTGGCGTGCTGCGCGAGGGCGTCGATCTCTCGGGTGCCAACGCGCGGCCCGGCGATGCGGTGCTGGTGTCTGGCGATATCGGCGACCACGGCACGGCGATCATGTCGGTGCGCGAGGGACTGGAGTTCTCGACGGCGATCCGTTCCGACACCGCGGCGCTGCACGGACTCATCGACACGATGCTGGCGACGGGCGCCGATATCCGCTGCCTGCGCGATCCGACGCGTGGCGGTCTGGCGACGACGCTGAACGAAATCGCGCGGCAGTCGAAGGTCGGTGTGATGCTTCAGGAAGCGGCGATTCCGGTGAAGCGGGAAGTGGCTGCGGCCTGCGAGTTTCTCGGCCTCGATCCGCTTTACGTTGCCAACGAAGGCAAGCTGATTGCCATCGTTGCCGAGGTGGACGCCGAGCGCGTGCTGGCGGCCATGCGCGCCCATCCGCTCGGCTGCAACGCCGCGCGGATCGGCACGGTGATCGCCGATGACCACCGCTTCGTGCAGATGACGACGAGCCTGGGCGGGCGGCGCATCGTCGATTGGCTGACCGGCGAGCAACTGCCCCGGATCTGCTGACGCTGGAAGATTCTCTGCCGACGGGATACCATCTCGGCGAGCCAACCTCTTGCGGAGAGATACGATGTCCTGCCGGATCACGATACTGTTCAACGACGGTCAGAAGCTCGAAGCTCAGGTGACGGATGCCGATCTGGCCAGATTCACGCACGGCTCTGCCCATGAATGGCTGGGCCGTGAATTCGAGGAGGCGGGCTGCGTGCCCAACAACCCGATGGGCAAGCTGCTGGCAGCCGACAAGATCATCACTCTGGCCAAGAGCCGGACGCGCGCCGTCTTCGAAAGCGGCTCGCCATGGGTGCGCGACTATCTGGCGGCGACCGCTGCCGTACTCGAACGGCCGCTGGTTACCATCAACCTGGCCGAACACACCCTCGGTTACTGAAGCCATGGAACGCTTCACCATCTCCCTCGACGAAGACCTGGCGCGGGAGTTCGACGAACTGATCGCGCGGCGCGGTTACCAGAACCGCTCGGAGGCGATCCGCGACCTGCTACGCGGGCACCTGGAGACAGCCCGCCAGTCCGGCGCGGCAGGCGACTACTGCGTGGCCAATCTCTCCTACGTCTACAACCACCACGAACGCGACCTTGCCGAGCGCTTGACCGAACTCCAGCACGGCCATCACGACCTGACGGTGGCCACGCTGCATGCCCACCTCGATCATGACAACTGCCTGGAAAGCGTGATCCTCAAGGGGCCGGTCGGCTCGGTGCGCACGTTCGCCGATGCGCTGATCGCCGAGCGCGGCGTTCGCCACGGCAGCCTTAATCTCGTGTCGGTGGAAGTCGATCAGGGGCGGCACAGCCACGGCTATGCGCCACGCGGCAAGGCGGCGCCTCACCTCCATTTGAAACCGAAGAACTGATCAGTAGCTGTAGTTGTAGTTGAGCCGCAGCGAGGACTGGCTGTGCGATGAGGTGATACCGGTGTTGGGATTGGTCTGCTCGACCTTGGGTGCATAGGTCAGCGATGTCGCAACGCTGTGCCCGCCCGCCAGACGCCAGCCCAGGCCGGCGGTGTAATGGTTCTTGATGATGGCGGGGAACAGCGGATTGAGCGTGCCGTCGGGTATCGGATTGCTGGCAAGGTTGACGCCGGCACGCAAGGCGATGTTGCTCGCCAGCATGTACTGGCCGCCCAACATCAGCACCGTCTGATTCTTCCAGTTCTGCTCCATCACCGAGGTCATCGAGCCGCCGGTGGTTTCGAAGCGGAGGGTGAAGTTCTTCATCGCATCCGCCCAACTGATGTGCTTGATGTCGCCCGCGAGCATCAGATCCGGCGTCGCCTGCCAGGACATGCCGACGCCATAGGTCTCGGGCCATTGGAAGTCGACGACGGTGATTTTTCCCGTCATTGTTTGCGTGCCCAGGCTGGTGCCCACCTTGACGGTCGCGCCGTCGGCCGTCAAGTCGTTGATGGCGGTCTTGCTGTGGTAGGTGCCGCCGACGCGCAGGCCATCGGCAAGTTGGTAAACGAAGCCGATCTTGCCGGCGTAGCCTTGGCCTTTGGCCTTGCCGTTGAAGTCGTTGTTGTCCGAGAAATCGAAGCGGGCGTAGTCGATGGTGGCGGGCGGCATGGCGCTCAGCAGTGATCCGGAAACGCTGCCGACGCCGGGCGTTCCTGCCACGAGCTGGGAGAAAGTATGGCCGTCGATGTCCATGCGCACATCCATGGTCGCCCAGACGAAGTCTATTTGCCCGGCAACCGTCAGTGCCTCATTGACCTGATAGGCCAGCGGGAACATGACGCGGCCGACACCGACTTCGGACCGGATATCTTCGCCCGACATCGGCGCCGGGTTTCCCGAGGAATCGAGCCCGTAGGCGAACAGGCGCGAGCCGGCGCCATATTCGGTACCCATGCCGCCCTGGGCAAGTACGGCGGCGCCCCACGTCAAAGTACCGGCACGATGCATCCAGGAAATCGAAGGCATGTAATAGGCATTGCCGCTCGAGGTCGATTCGCCCGCCATCGGATGCCGCGAGGCAACGTCCGGCATCAGGACGGTGAGTCCGACACCCAGGTCGGTACGGCCGTCGGGTTTGAGGCCCAGTGTCGCCGGATTGTTCATGACCGCCGAGTTGCCGGAATCGTAGGCGAACGAGGCGCCGCCCATGCCACCGGCCTTGGCGCCATAGGCTTCCAGGTTCATGCCGTTGGTGGCGTAAGCGTGTGTGCCGGCAAGCGCGGCAGCTGCGGTCAGTGCCAGGCGAGTAGTGGCGGTCATGGGGCGTCTCCTTGGGGTCTATTCTGATTGGAATTGTTTTGCCGCCGCACTATGCCAGACGGTCTCTGCGGTCGGCATCAAAGGTGTGAATTTGGCGAAAACCTGCCTTATTCGTAGGCGCAACGTCAGCGGAAACCTGAACATGCGCACTCACCGGACTGAATTTTTCCTCGGGACAAAAGTGTCTCCTACCGACGACATATGAGAAAAGGCAGGTTTCCTGCGGTTTAATCCAAATTGTCGCGGGCGAACAGAGGCGTAGCATCCAGAAAAATTTTTGTCGTGTTCGCCGCATCGAGTACGTTCTAGGGACTCGGAAAATAGAAATGGGAGAGGAATACCTGCGGGTTCGGCTGTGGTCGCGGCTGACGTTTGCGGCTCGGTTGTCGCTGGGCGCGGCCATCGTACTAGCCGCTGCGGCGTCGATTCTACTCATCACGGTGACGGTTCGCGATGCGCTGACGCTGAGCGGTGAACTGGAGCGGCAACTCCAGATCGACATGTCGTCGGTCCTGCCGGCGATTTCCGGGGCCATTGTCGCCGGAGACAGCGAGTCCATTCGCAAGATTCTCGAAACCCGTCGTGGCCAGCCGAACCTTCGCCACTTGCTCTGGCGCCCCGTATCCGGCGGCGATATCGAAATCATCGGCGATACCACGCCTTATATCGCGCCTGGGTGGTTCGTCGCTGGCGTTGGCGTCAGCGAGCCAATGGCGGCGCGTGCGCTGACGCTGGCCGGCCGGGAACAGGGCATGCTGACGGCGACGATGTCGACGGCAGCTGGCATCAACCGGCTCTGGACAGGATTCCTCAGCCACCTCAATCTCCTCGCGCTTGCGGTTGGCCTCGAATTCCTGGGCATCGTGCTGATCCTGCGCTTCGGCTTGCGTCCCCTCGCTGGGCTGATCGCCGGCGCTCAGCGCTTCGGCACCGGCGATCTGACCGTTCGTGTCAAGCCGAGCGGCGGGCCCGAAATGCGCCAGACCATCTCGGCCTTCAATACGATGGCCGAAAATCTGTCCAGCACCATGAACGAGCTGCGTCGCAGCCACGAAGAGTTGCGCATTGCCGCGACGGCGTTCGAGTCCGAAGAAGGCATGATCGTTACCGATGCGGACCAGGTGATCCTGCGCGTCAACCGCGCTTTCGGCGAAATCACCGGCTATCAGCCAGACGAGGCGCTTGGCCAGACGCCAAAGATGTTGCAGGCGAGCAGCCTGGACGACGCCTATTACCAGCAGACCTGGCGGACGGTGGAACGGGATCGGTTCTGGCAGGGCGAGTTGTGGAACCGCCACAAGAAGGGGCGCCTGTATCCCGTCTGGCAGAGCATTTCAGCCGTGGTGGCCCCGGACAGCCACATCAGCCACTACGTTGTTGCCTTCAGCGATATTTCACAGCGCAAGGAAGCCGAGGAGCAGATTCGCAACCTGGCGTACTTCGATTCGCTGACGCAACTACCGAATCGCCGGCTGTTGATCGACCGTCTGGGCCAGTCCGTGGCGGCCGCTGTCCGGCAGCACCGGCATGGCGCTCTGCTGTTTCTCGACCTCGACTACTTCAAGGTGCTCAACGATACCGAGGGACACGAGGCCGGCGACGAGCTGTTGATCGAGATCGCACGGCGGCTGCGTGATTGCGCTGACGACGGCGATACCGTGGCGCGTCTCGGCGGCGACGAATTCGTCGTCATGCTGGAAAATCTCGGCACCGACGAGGCGATGGCCGCCGTTCGGGCCGAAGTCATTGGTCGCAAGATGCTGGACGCCGTTGCACAGCCTTTTGTCTTGCGCGGTCGCGATCACCATGGCACGGCCAGCATCGGTATCAGCTTGTTCAACGACACCAATCACGACGTCGACGAACTGCTCAAGCGCGCCGACGTGGCGATGTATCAGGCCAAGTCGAGCGGCCGCAACACGTTTTGCTTCTTCGATCCCGCCATGCAGCAGTCTTTGGTCGAGCGGGCGGCGATGGAAGGCGAACTGCGCCGGGTGGTGGCGCAAGAACAGTTGGTGCTCTACTACCAGCCACAGCTCGATGACCACGGCCGCATTCTCGGCGCCGAAGCGTTGCTGCGCTGGCAGCACCCTCTACGCGGCCTGATTCCGCCCGCCGAATTCATTCCGCTGGCCGAGGAAACCGGCCTGATCATTCCCATCGGCAACTGGGTGCTTGAAACTGCCTGCGAGCAGCTCCGGCAATGGCAGGAAAACGAGCTGACCAGTGATCTCGTCCTGGCGGTGAACGTCAGCGCCAAGCAGTTTCATCAGGCCGATTTCGTCGACAACGTACGGCAGATCATCGAGCGCTTCGGTGCCAACCCCAATCATCTCAAGCTCGAACTGACGGAATCCGTCATCGTTGACGACATCGCCGATACCATCGAGAAGATGAAGGCGTTGAAAGCATTCGGCGTCGGTTTCTCGATGGACGACTTCGGTACCGGTTATTCGTCGCTATCCTACCTCCGGCGGCTGCCGCTGGACCAGCTGAAGATCGACCGTTCATTCATCCACGAAGTCGAAACCAATACCGGCGACGCCGTGATCGTCAAGACCATCATTGCCATGGCGCAGGCACTCGGCCTGGATGTCATTGCCGAGGGCGTCGAAAAGGAAGCCCAGCACCTGTTCCTCAATCGCAACGATTGTCCCGCTTACCAGGGATTCCTGTTCGGGCAACCGGTGCCGATCAGCCTCTTCGAGAAGATGCTGGTGAAGTAGGCCCGCAGCTGCCTGCCGGGCCGGAACGCCTTACTGCGTCGATGCCGGTGCGGTCGCCGGCGCCGATTCCCGGCTGCTGGTCTTGACCGACTGTCCCACGTCCTTGGCGGTGTCGCGCACCGCATGACCGGCCTTGATGGCCGTGTCCTTGGCGGCCCGGCCAACGGCGACGGCGGTGTCCTTGACGGCATGCCCCACACCAACCGCGGTATCGCGCGCAGCATGGCCGACGTCCACGGCGGTTTCCTTGATGGCATGGCCGGCACCGGCAGCACTTTCCTTGAATGAGCCATCGGACTGCGCAGGCTCTGTGCCGGCGTTGTCTTGCGCCACGGCATGGCTGACGCCGCCGAGAATCAGCAGCAACGCGACGGTACCGATATTCAGCTTGTTCAAAATTGCCTCCGGGTCGAAGTACGGAATGCAATTCTACGGCGTCGCCCAGTGCTCGCCCCGGGTTGTCGCTGTCCGGCGACGTTCGAACCCATGCGGCCTGGTAAAGCCAATTCCGCCAGTGTGGCCATCATGAAAAAATCACGATCGGCAGTAAGCGAAATTGATATAAACTTCACATCATGGAAATCGACCTGCCCCGCGAATGGTCTGCCTTGTGCCTGCTGGTCATGGTGCTGGGCGCGCGGCACGGTTTCGATGCGGACCATATCGCCGCCATCGACGGCATGACGCGTTTCAACGCGCGTGTCCGCCCCGGTCTGGCGCGCCTGTGCGGCGTATTGTTTTCCCTCGGTCATGGCGCTGTCGTCGTCGCCATTGCGCTGACGGTAAGCGCCATCGCGGGACACTGGCAGGCGCCCGCCTGGCTGGAAATTTCCGGCACGCTGGTGTCGGTACTCGTTCTGAGCGCCTTGGGCCTGGTCAATTTCCACGCGGTGATCAGCACTGCACCGGATCAGGTCGTGCAACCGATCGGCCTCAAGGGCCGTTTTCTCGGGCGACTCAGTCGTGTCGACAGCCCTGTTGCGGTGTTGGCCATCGGTGCGTTGTTTGCACTGTCTTTCGATACCGTCAGCCAGGCACTGCTGTTTGCGCTGACTGCCGAACAATTTGGCGGCTGGCGTTCGGCGGCGTCGCTCGGTCTGTTGTTCATGCTGGGCATGCTCATCACCGACGGCGTGAACGGATTCTGGATTTCCCGCCTGATCCGGCGTGCGGACGAAACGGCGCGGATCGCTTCCCGGGTGATGGGTTTGGTGGTTTCGGTCCTGAGCCTGGCGGTTGCTGGTCTCACGCTGGCAAAGTGGTCGCTGCCCGCCGTCGAGGCATGGAGCCAGGGCAAGGACCTGGCGTTTGGTGCCGTGGTGATATTCGTCGTTGCCAGTAGTTTTTTGTTGGCCATGTGGTTGGCGCGGCGGCCGGTCGCCTCAGTGCGCTGACCGATGGGGGCCTTCGACCCCGGTCGGGTGAAATTGTCATTCGTCATCAGCGCGGAACGTATCGGCGCGGCAACCGTTTCCTGCGTACGGCCTGATGTTGTCCGCATCCTGCTCAACCAGCCCGCCGCCAAGGCCGTGGCGCTGGTGCCGCTGATCTATTCGCTGTGCGGCAAAGCCCAGGGCGTGGCCGCGCGGGCGGCGCTGGCGGCGGCGCACGGCAACACGCGGCTGCCGCATGTCGATGCCGAGGTGCTCGCGGAAGCCGCGCGCGAGCTCGCCTGGAAACTCTTCATTGATTGGCCGAAACAATTGGGCGTGGCGCCCGACGAGGCGTTCTTCGTGCGACTGGTACGGGCCTCGCCGCCGGAACGGGCAGCGATCGCGGCGGCATTGCCGGCGCATTCGCTGCCGGCAGTATTGCGTGACAGCCTGGGCGCTGGCGGCATCGATGGTTTGCTGCGTGAACGCATCGACACGCGTCTGGCGGAGTTGCAGGACTGGCTACTGGACCGACCGCAACTGCTAGGCACGGTGAGCGCCGGCAGCGTTGCGGCTGGCAGCGGCGAAGCGCGCGTGGAAACCGCGCGCGGCACGCTGGTCCATCGGTTGATGCTCGATGGCGACAACGTCGCCGACTATTCGATCACCGCGCCGACCGATGTTCATTTCGCTGCGGGCGGCAGCGTGTCCCAATGGCTGGCGGAGTTGCGTGGCATGCCGAAGGCGGCAGCGGAGCGAATGGCCGCGCGCCTCGTCATGGTCTTCGATCCCTGCGTGCCGTGGGAGATCGAGTACCGCTGAGCGCCAGGTACGGGCTCAGGCGAGGTCGTCGGGTTCGAGCAAGCGCTCGATCAGCGTGATGCGGTCTTTCAGGTGCAGCCGGCGCTTCTTCAGCCGTCGCAACACCAGTTCATCGAGCGGCAAAGTGGCTTCAAGGCGATCGATCGCCTCGTCGAGATCGCGGTGCTCCAGACGCACTTCCTGAAGCTGCGCGATCAAGTTCTCGGGTTCGTCGTTGGCGGAGGTTGGCATGGCCCGGCTATGGTAGCGCCTGTCGGTGACGATGGGAAGACACTTAACCGTAAGCTATAAGCGCGCGCGTCATTTCGTCGCGCACGGCGTCTCGCAGGCTGGCGGGCGCCAGCACTTCGACTTGCGCGCCATGGCGCAGGATGTCCATCACCAGCTCGGTCGGGTTCGAGTAGGGCAGCTCCAGAATGTAGTTGCCGCGTTCGTCGGTCGCTGTGCGCTGGCGCGGGTGCCACTGCTCGGCCGCCACCCAGCGTGCCGCTTCCGGCGTGAAGCGCAGCTTCGCCCACTGCACCTTGTCGCCGGAGAAGATGCCGTAGCCAGCGCCGAGAACTTCGTCCAGGCGTTTGGCGGCAATGTCCTTCGCCTTGCGGTCGAGCAATGCGGCGTGACGGATGGCGTCGACACCGAAGCTGCGAACTTCGTCGCGCAGATGGCACCAGGCATCGAGATACCAGTTGTCGCGGTAGAAGACCAGCCGTTGCGGCGAGATCTCGCGTTCGGTTTCCTCGTCGCGGCCGCGGTTCCAGTGGTGAATCGCCAGTCGATGGCGTTTGAGCAGGGCCGAGGCGATCACTTCGAAGAAGCGCAGATTGGCCTGGCGCTTGGCGGCATGGACGACGCGGATCCGGCGGCTGACTTCTTCCGGTGCGTCGTCCTGGCTGCCGAGCAGGCTTTTCAGGCGCGTTTGCAAAGGCGCGATCTGCGGCCCGAGCAGGCCCGGCTGCACTTCCTCCAGCAGGTTTTGCATCATCAGCAAGGCGTGGATTTCGGAGGCGTTGAACCACAGACCGGGCAGCGCGAACTTGGCCGTCTTGCCGGCGGGCGCGTCGAAGCGGTAGCCGCCCGCCTCGCGGTCGTAGACGATCGGCGCGTTGAGCCGGTCGCGCAGGTACTGGAAGTCGCGCTTGAGTGTGGCGCGCGACACTTCCAGTTCCGTCTGGATTTCGTCGAAGCTGGCGACGCGGCGGTCGTGCAGCAGTTGCTCGATCTTGTAGAAGCGCTCGGTGCGGTCCACGGTCGGCGCTACGCGGCGGAAAACGGCGAGGTGCGGAACAATTGGCCGCGTGCGGTGTCCGACGGGATTGGGCTCATGGGCGAAGTCCGGCAACGGGAATGCCACAATTCTAAGCGCCACGCTTCACCGGGTAAAATTTACGCACATGGAATCGCGTCTCGACATACTCATCGATCTGCTGCATCGCTGTCCGGATGCCGCGCTGGCCACGCATTCGCTGGCGCTGCCCGGGTATCCGTTCGCGACGGCGCTGCCCTTCGCCACCGACGTGCAGCATCGGCCGGTGCTGCTCATCTCCACGCTGGCCGAACACACGCAGAACCTGGCCGCCGACCCGCGCGCCAGCTTGCTGGTGCGCGTCGCGATGGCCGAAGGTGAAGTGGCGCGGGCGACTGTCGTCGGCAATGTCGCGCCGATCGAGGCCGAGCCGTTGCTGGTGGAGCGCTACCTGCGTTACCAGCCGGACGCCGAGCGGCTGCTGCCATTCGGCGACTTCCGCTTCTTCCGGCTGGAGCCGGTGCGGATTCGCATCATCGGTGGTTTTGGCCAGGCCGGCTGGCTCGACGGCGACAGGCTTGGCGTACTCCCACAGGGATTCCCTCCGGTCACACCACGACTGACTTTGGCGGCGGAACGCGGGCTGCTGGATGCCGTAGTGGCCCCGGCGGCGGTTACGCTGCTCGGCGTCGATTGTTTTGGTTTCGATTTGCGCGTCGCCGGTGAGCGGCAGCGCATCGTCTTTGAAAAGGGTCCGCTGGCGGCGGGCGATGTTGCCGCCGCCTTGCGCGGCGCCGTGGATCGAATTCCGGTTCAGGGTTTCTCTGGAAGGAGTATGGAATGAAGAAAGTAATCATGGCCGTGGCGCTTGCCGCCGGTGCCGGTGCGACGATGGCTGAGCCCATGGTCAGACCGGGCTTGTGGGAAATCCGCGTTGTCCGGCAAACGCTGAACGGACAGGACGTGACGGCCCTGATGCCGGTCGCGGTGCAGTTGCTGGGCAACCTGTCGCCACAGCAGCGCCAACAGGTCGAAGCCACGTTCGGCAAGCCGGTGGCGAACGTCAACACGACGCAACGCATCTGCGTCAGCCCGGAAATGGCGGCGGGCGACAAGCCCTTGATGCCGGCGAACGTGAAGTGCGAACCCACCACCTTGAATCGCGCTGGCGATCGAGCGACGTTCGAATTCAACTGCAAGGATCAGGGCCGCACCATGGTCGGCAAGGGCGTCAGCACGCTGGCCAGCGAGAGTGTCGCCACCCGCATCGACATGGTCATGAACGACGCGCGCGGCCGTTACGTCATGCAGAATGATTCGCAGGCCCGGTTCATCGACACCAATTGCGGCGGCCTCAAGCCCGCAGATCAGGTTGTTCGCGAAGCGCAGGCGGCGCAGAAGAAGTAAGCGGGAACGGCGAATCGATGCCGCGCGCCTGTTCGAGACCGACCAGCAGCGCGCGCAACTTGGCCGGTCGCAGCGGTTTGTGCAGGAGTATGTAGCCGCTCGCCTGGGCCTCCAGTAGCCGTTCGGGCGCGGTATCGCCGGTGATGATCGCGGCGGCGATGTCGGTCCGGAAATGGTCGTTGATGGTCTTGATGGCGTCGACACCTGTCGTGTTGCCGCGCAGGCGGTAGTCGGCCAGCACGATGTCCGGCACCAGGCCGCAGGCGTGAAATTTCGCGATGATCGTTTCGGCGTCCTCGGCGGCGATCACGCCGCAGCCCCAGCCTTCGAGCAATATCCGCATGCCGTCGCGCACGTCGGCTTCGTCGTCGAGCACGGCGACGACGCTGCCGGCCAGCGCGGCATTCGACGCGTCGAGAACCGGCGGCGCCTCGACCACAGTGGCAGCATCGCCGACCGGCAGGGTGAGCCGGAATACCGAGCCCTTGCCGGGCGCGGAATCGAGGCCGACGCGAATGCCCAGCAGGTCCGCGAGCCGACGGACGATGGCGAGCCCCAGGCCGAGTCCCTTGGTGCGGTCGCGTTCCGGATTGCCGAGCTGGATGAACTCCTCGAACACCCGTTCATGCTGATCTTGCGGAATGCCGACGCCGGTGTCGCGCACTTCGACGACGATGCCCGCTGCGCTCGCTTCGCAGCAAATCTCGATGCTGCCGGCAGCGGTGTAGCGAATCGCGTTGACGATGAGGTTGCGCAGGATGCGTTCGACCAGATCGGGATCCGATCTCGCCGTCAGGTCGCCGCAGCGCGTGGTGAGGGCCAGCCCGGCCGGCCGGGCTTGCAGCGCGAACTCGGTGCCGAGGCACTGGATCAGCGGCGCCATCGAGAAGCTGCGGATCCATGGTTCGACGATGCCGGCGTCAATCTTCGAAATGTCGAGCAGCGTCTGGAGCAGGGATTCGAGCGCTGTGGTGCAGCGCCGGACATTGCCGATCATCGCCCTCGTCTCGGGCGCCTGCGGATAACTGTCCAGCGCTGCCACAAACAGCGTCATCGCGTGCAGCGGTTGGCGCAGATCGTGGCTGGCGGCGGCGAGGAACTTCGACTTGGCGAGATTGGCGCGCTCGGCGACTGCCTTTTCGCGCTGAAGCTGATCGATCAGGTCCTGCTTCTCGAAGCGCAGCGCAATGGTTTCCATGGCCACGGCCTGCGCCTTTTTCATCAACTGGTGCAGGATCACCGCGTAAACCACCAGGCCGATCGACAAGGCCAGCTGCTCGGGCGAACCGCGGTAGGCAAGCCCGCCGGCGGTCAGCAAGATCAGTGGATAGCAATTGCCGTAGAAGACTGGCGGCCACCAGGAAGTCACGAAGAGGGAACCCGCCGGAATGCCGACGACGAGCGCCAGCAGGACCAGCTGCTGTAGCAGGGAGTCGGGCGAGTAGAAGACGATTCCCGCAATGCCCCAGACGATGCCGTCCACCGTGGTCGGCAGGACGATGGCTCGGCCCCAGCGGGCCCCTTGCACTGGCTCCGGAGACTGGGCGCGATAGCGGCGCACCACCAGGTATTGCCAGAGCGGTGTCGCCGCTCCCGCGATCGCCAGCCACACCAGCAACCAGACCTTGTCCGCGTGTTGCCAGAGCCCCAGAACGAGCACCAGGGGCAACAGCGGAATGAAGGGCATCGCACCCTCGATGCCGAGGTACAGGCGGCGCACGGCCTCCGCCTGGTAGCCGGGCGGGCTTTGGGTCACGGCAACAGGCGTCGCTTCCGGTGTGCTCAATTCAACTCTCGATGGGCGTTGGCATTGCCGTTCGGCAATGTTCTACACGAGGCCGCAGTCTATATCCAAAGGATAACGCAGTCATGGCGGAATCCGGAACATCCCGGCGGTGACGCCAATTCCCGACAGCCTTGCGCGCTGGGCCGATTGCCATGAAGATTAGGTTTCGCTGGAAGGCGCCACCATAGTCAGTCGTGGCGGTACGCCGAGTACGCACCATGAACTGGGCAGGAGGCAATGCAATCATGAACGGCAAACAAGGACTGATCCTGGCGGTGCTGCTGGCGATCACCGCCGCGGCAGGCTACCTGTGGTGGATGCAGCGCACGGAGACCGAGACCGCGCCGGTGGTCGTCGCCGCCGAAACGGCGGCGCAACAGGGATCGATTGCCTCGCCCGCCGCGGAGGCCGAGCCGGCCATCGAACATCCGCTCGAGGCCACGCCGGCCGAGCCGCTGCCCGCCGTGGACGACAGCGACAGCGTCATCGGCAACGCCATTGCCCGACTGATCGGCGATATGCAATGGCGCGCGTTTTTCTACCCGGACGGCCTTGTCCGGCGCATCGTCGCCACCGTGGATAACCTGCCGCGCCACGATGCCCCGGTCAAGATGTGGCCGGTGCATCCGGTCGGCTCGTGGTTCGACACCGTGGCGGCCGGCGACGACTTCATCATCGGCCCGAACAATGCCGCGCGCTACGCTCGGTACGTCGACTTGGTGAAGGCGGTCGACGCGACGAAACTGGCGGCGGTCTATCGACGGCTCTACCCGCTGTTCCAGCAAGCGTATCGGGATCTGGGCTTCCCCAAGGGCTACTTCAACGACCGCGTGGTCATTGCCATCGACGACTTGCTGGCGACGCCGGAGCTTGCCGAACCGCTCCGCTTGCGGCAGGACAAGGTGCGCTACCAGTTCGCCGATCCCGATCTCGACGGGCGTTCCGCCGGCCAGAAAATCATGCTGCGCATCGGTCCGGAGAATGCGCGCATCGTCAAGGCGAAGCTGCGCGAATTCCGGCGCGCGATCGGATAACATGGGCTGCGGACATGCCGCATAAATCCTTTCGGAGACCCATGCATTGGAAGACCTCAGCGCCCTTGGCTTCACCCTGCCGACCCCCGCGTACCTGGTCGGCATGCTTGTTTTCGGCCTTATTGGCATCGCGGCCTATCGATATGGCAAGAAGACATCGCAGCCGAAGCAGAAATGGATCGGCGTCGCCTTGATGCTCTACCCCTACGCGGTATCCGAGACCTGGATGATGTATGTGGTGGGCGGCGCGCTCTGCGCGGGCTTGTATTGGTTTCACGAACGGAATAACTGAACCGGAACAGAGACGAGGAACGCATTCATGTTGCGACGCGCATGTGCCACCGTTTTTTTGCTGTCGCTGCTGACCGCCTGCGGCGGCGGCTCGTCCGGCGGTTCGAGTTCGGCTTCCGCCTCGTCGTCCGGCGGTTCGAGTTCCGGTTCCACTTCGTCGTCCGGCAGCAGTTCGGGTTCGTCGACCAGCAGTTCAGGTTCGTCGACCAGCAGTTCGAGTGGCGGCACGTGCAGCACCCGCTTCATGAACCGGAACACCCTGCTGATCGGCGCGTCCATGGAGGACACCACCGCAGCGGCGGCGCCGTTCGACGCGCGTTATCTCTATCTCGCCGGTGGCATTCGCAACGCCGGCACGTGCGCGTCTTCCTGCTCGTCGGCTTGCGGCAACTGGTGGGGCTGCTGGCAGGACTGGAGTCAGCCACCGGGCCAGTACGCCCTGGCCCTGCTGCAAAAAGCGGCAGGCGCAACCTGGCAGGGCGCGGCGCGGCCGCAGATCCCCGTCTTCACTTACTATGAGATCCTGCAAAGCTCGAACGCCAGCGAAGGCGACGGCGAAGTCACGGCGATCAACGACGCCGCCTTTCTGACCCGCTATCTCGACGACTGGCGCTTCCTGTTGCAGAAGATCGGCACCAGCCAGGCCATGCTGCACATCGAGCCTGATTTCTGGGCCTACGTGCGCAACGTCAATAGCAACCCGCACGCGGTGCCGGCGCCGGTGGCGGTGGCCAACCCGACCGACTGCGGCGCGCATGAGAACAGCGCTGCCGGCCTCGCGCGCTGCATGATCGCCATGGCGCGCAAGTACGCGCCGAACGCCACGGTCGGCCTGCACGCCTCGGATTGGCTAATCGGCATGAATGGCGATGGCGCCGCCACCGGCGCCTTCATGGTTGCGCTGGGCGCCGGCGATGGCGACTTCGTCTTCACCGATCCTTCGGACCGCGATGCCGGCTATTACTCCTCCATCGGCCAGAACCGCTGGTGGGATGATGCTGCCGCTGCCAATTACCTCGCCTGGAGCAAGGCCGTGGCCGACACGGTGGGCAAGCCCACCCTGATGTGGCAAATTCCGCTGGGCAACATGGCGCAGAACAACACCGTCAACCACTGGCAGGACAATCGCGTCGACTACCTCTTCGCGCATCTGGCGGACGTCGTGAAGTCCGGCATTGTCGGCCTGCTGTTCGGCGCCGGCGAGAGCCAGCAAACCACGCCCGAAACGGACGGCGGCAACCTGGTCGCCAAGACCACGGCCAACTGGCGGGCCGGCGGCACCGCGCTGTGCCAATAGCCGACGGCCAGGAGGCAATCGGACCGAACATCTGTCGCCGTATCACCGCCGACGGATTGCGCAACCTGAATCCAGATTACACTTAGCTTTGTGGTCGGCAGGTATCATCTCGAACCGCTCACAGGCAGCGTTTTGAGACGCCTTGATTGACGACCCATCTAGCCTTGGTTTCCTCCTGATCGTTTCGGGGGGACGGATCAGGCAGAATCTTGAATATGAGCGAACGCAAGCAATTCTTCCCCCGGCTGGCTGTCGAGGCCGGGGGAAACCGTTGGGATTGGCTATTGCTGCCAATGGTGCTGGCGCTTCTCGTGCTGCTGGCCTACGGCGGCCAGCAGATGGCCCGACCGTATCAACTGGGCGAAACGCTGCCGCTGTCGCTTGACCCGACGAACCTGCCCTATTACCTGCTTCGGACCACGCTGCGGATGTTCCTCGCGCTGGGTGCTTCCACGCTGTTCAGTTGTGTCTTTGCAGTCATGGCCACGAAATATCGCGCGGCCGAGAAGGTTCTGGTGCCGATGCTGGACATCCTCCAGTCGATTCCCATTCTTGGCTTTCTGTCCATCACGGTCACCGCCTTCATTGCCCTGTTTCCCGGAAATTTGCTCGGGGTCGAATTCGCGGCGATATTCGCCATCTTCACATCCCAAGCCTGGAACATGGCGTTCAGCGCCTATCAGGGTTTCCGCACCGTGCCCGCCGAACTGAAGGAAGCAGCCAGCGTCTTCAGGCTATCCGCCTGGCAGCGCTTTTGGCGGCTGGAACTCCCCTTCGCCATGCCGGGGCTGCTGTGGAACATGATGATGTCGATGTCGGGTGGCTGGTTCTTCGTCGTCGCCTCGGAGGCCATCTCGGTCTCCAACCAGAACATCAAGTTGCCGGGCATCGGCTCCTACATCGCGCTCGCCATTGAACAGCGCGATCTCGTTGCCATTGGCTGGGCCATCGGCGCCATGCTCATCGGCGTGTTGCTCTACGACCAGCTTTTTTTCCGGCCGCTGCTGGCCTGGGCGGACAAATTCCGTTTCGAAGAGTCCGGCAGCGAGACAGCCCAGAATTCCTGGCTTCTGAACTGGCTGCGGCAGACCGATCGAATGCAAGGAACCGTGCTGGCATTCGTCAAACTGCTGGAGCGTTCATTTGGCGTATTTCGCTTGCGTCACGACGGCACCTCCATTCGCGCACGCCCCCGGCTGCACTCCTCGACGCCTGAACGCATCTGGGACGCCATCGTCGCCGCCGTGGTGTTCTATGCCATGTGGACGCTCATCCACTTCATCCATACCGAAGTCGGTTGGGGCGAGGTCGGTCGAGTCTTTGTCCTGGGGCTCTACACGATGTTTCGTGTCATCGTCCTGATATTTCTGGCAGCGGTGATCTGGATTCCAGTGGGCGTCTGGATCGGGCTGAATCCGCGCCTGGCCGAGCGCGCCCAGGCGACAATTCAGTTCCTGGCAGCCTTCCCGGCTAACCTGATGTTTCCCGTGGCCGTCGTCGTGCTCGTGCGCTTCGACCTCAACCCGGACATATGGCTGTCGCCGCTGATGATTCTGGGCACCCAGTGGTACCTGCTGTTCAATGTCATCGCCGGCGCTTCCACCGTGCCGACCGAGTTGCGCTATGCGGCGCAGAATCTCGGGCTGAAAGGTTTGTTGAAATGGCGGCGTTATCTGTTGCCGGCAATCTTCCCGAGTTTCGTTACCGGCGCCATCACCGCGTCGGGCGGCTCATGGAACGCCAGCATCGTTGCCGAGTATGTCACATGGGGCAACACGACACTGAAAGCCCACGGCATCGGCAGCTACATTGCCGAGATGACCGCGGTCGGCGACTTCCCGCGCATTGCCCTGGGGATTGGCGTCATGTGCGTGTTCGTCATGGGCTTCAACCATTTTGTCTGGCGCCGGCTGTATCGCATGGCCGAAGATCGACTGCATTTCTGAGGATGCACGCAATGGCGACTCCTATCGTCGAACTCAAATCCGTGGGCAAGTCCTTCCGCTCGGCGGACGGCTCGGCCCGATCCGTTCTTGACGGTGTCGACTTCACGCTCAGGGAAGGTGAGATCGTGGCGCTGCTCGGGCAGTCCGGATCTGGCAAGTCGACCATGCTGCGTTTGATGGCCGGCCTGATTGCCGCCGACAGTGGGGAAGTTCTGTATCGCGGACTCCCGCTCCACGGGCCGGCGGACGGCATCAGCATGGTGTTCCAGTCCTTTGCGCTGTTTCCCTGGCTCACCGTGCAAAAGAACGTGGAACTGGGGCTGGAGGCCAAGGGCATGCCGGCCGAAGAGCGCGCCCGGCGCGCCGAAGCGGCGATCGAACTGATCGGGCTGTCGGGTTTTGAAGGCGCCTTGCCGCGCGAGCTATCTGGCGGCATGCGTCAGCGGGTGGGTATCGCTCGCGCCCTGGTCATGGAGCCAGATGTGCTGCTGATGGACGAAGCATTCTCGGCGCTCGATGTCCTGACCGGAGAACGCTTGCGCGAAGACATTCTGGAGCTTTGGGAGTCTGGCCGGATATCCACCAAGGCCATCCTGGTCGTTTCCCACAACATCGAAGAAGCGGTGATGATGGCCGATCGGGTGCTGGTCTTTGCCAGTGATCCGGGACGGGTCCGGGATGAGTTGCCGGTGAGGCTTTCCCGTCCGCGTGAAGTCGAGAGCTCGGAAGTCCGCGGTTTGATCGACAACGTTTACGGCCTGATGACGACTGGTACCTTGCGAGCGGGCCGCGTCACCGAGAAGGAAGTCAAACTGCGGCTGGGCGACCGCCTGCCGGAGGCGGAGGTTGCCCGCATGGAGGTCGTTCTGGAAGTCATCGCCGACGAGCCTTTCCTTGGCCGTGCCGATTTGCCAAAGCTCGTTGCCGAAACCGAACTCGCCGACGAAGAACTGCTCGACGTCTCCAGTGCGCTGACGCTGCTCGGCCTCGCCGTTCTGGATCACGGCGACATCATTCTTACCCCGCTCGGCCAGCAATACGTGCGCGCGGAGAACATCGAGCGCAAGGAAATCTTCGGCCGCCAGTTGCTGGAACACGTGCCTTTGGTAGCCTACATTCGGCATGGATTGGAACAGGATCCCTCCGGAGATCTGCACGAGGACATGTTCCTCAGGCTGCTGCGCTTCTCGTTGAACGAAGCCGACTCGAATTCGGCGCTGCGAATCGCCATCGAGTGGGGTCGTTACGGCGATCTGTTTGAGTACAGCTTCAATACCGGCGTCATCAAGATGCCGGAGAGCGAAGCTGTCGCCAGGGAGTAGATTCTCCCGCATGATCCAGACCCTGATTCTCCACGCCGACGCGCCGCCGAAACCGGCGGCGGGCGAGCCCTGCAACGGTTGCGGCATTTGCTGTGCTGCCGAGCGTTGCCCGGTGGCGTGGCTGTTTCTGCCGCTCGGCGGCGGCGCCTGCGGCGCGCTGGAATGGGACGGAGCGGCGGGGCGCTACCGCTGCGGCATGGTCGTGCATCCGGCGAATTACCTCGGTTGGCTGCCGCGACCTTGGGAGATGCGCGCCGGTCGCTGGTTCGCCTCCCGCATTGCCGCCGGCAGCGGTTGTGATTTCAACGCTACCGAAGTGGGTGACGCCTAGCAGCCTGTCGGACTTGAATCTGGCCGGCGGGGTGATTCCGCGATCCGGAACGAATCGGCGCGTTTCAGGCTGAAATCAGGTCGTTTTGCCATGGAAACGTGATGCCCTTGTTCTATTGCCCTACTGTGGACGCAATACGGCCATGCGCTTCAAATTCCACGCGAGGCAGACCAGCGTCCATTCGTTCTGGACA
>PMIH01000018.1 GCA_003158255.1 Rhodocyclaceae bacterium | reverse complement strand
CTTGCCCGAAGCCAACGAGGGGCGCGATATCGAAGTCGTCGGTGTTGTCGCCGCGCTGCCGCAGCAATTCGAACGCGGCGTGCGCTTCGACTTCGATGTCGAGGATGCTTCGGCGGCAGTCCCCTCCCGGATTTCCCTGGCGTGGTATCGCGGTTGGCGCGCGCAGGATGACGACGACTTTCACACCGCGCCATCGGTGGCGGCGGGCGAGCGCTGGCACTTGCGGGTGCGCTTGAAGCGCCCTCATGGCAACTTGAATCCCGACAGCTTCGATTACGAAGCCTGGTTGTTCGAGCGCAACATCCGCGCTACGGGTTATGTCCGCAAAGCGGAGAGCAACACCCGGCTCAGCGATTTTGTCGTGGCACCGGGTTATCTGGTCGAGCGGCTGCGGCAGCAGATTCGCGACCGCTTCCAGCGCACGCTTGGCGACGCGCCTTACGCCGGCGTTCTCATCGCCTTGGCGATTGGCGACCAGCGGGTGATCGAGCCCGATCTCTGGCGGGTCTTTGCCCGTACCGGCGTAACGCATTTGCTCAGCGTTTCCGGCTTGCATGTCACCATGGTGGCGGGATTGGCCGCTGCTCTGATTGGCTGGGGCTGGCGCCGCCGGCCATGGCTGATGCTGCGCCTGCCGGCGCAAAAGGCGATGGCGGTGGCCGGCTTCCTGGCGGCGCTGACTTACGCATTGCTGGCCGGTTTCGAGGTGCCGGCGCAACGCACGCTTTACATGTTGGCGGTGGTGGCGGTGGCGCTGTGGGCAGGCCGCACGACGGCAGTGAGTCGCGTGCTGGCGCTGGCCTTGTTGCTGGTGCTCGTGCTGGATCCGTGGGCGGTGCTGGCGGCTGGGTTCTGGTTGTCGTTCGGCGCGGTGGCGCTTCTTTTCTACATTGGCGCCGGCCGCCTGGGTGACGGCCATTGGCTGGCGGCCTGGGGACGTGCCCAGTGGGCCGTGACGGTCGGCATGGTGCCCGCGCTGCTGGCCTTGTTCCAGCAATTCTCGCTGGTATCGCCGCTGGCCAATGCTGTTGCGATTCCGGTCGTCAGCCTGCTGGTGACGCCGCTGGCGTTGGCAGGCAGTTTGCCGCTCGCCGATCCGTTGCTGTGGCTCGCGCATTGGCTGACCGAGATGCTCATGCATCTGCTGGATTGGCTGGCGGCATCCAGGTGGGCCGTCTGGCAGCAGCATGCGCCGCCGGGATGGTCGGTGGTGCTCGGGATGCTCGGCGTCGGCTGGCTGCTGCTGCCGCGCGGTTTTCCGGCACGCTGGCTTGGCGTCGTGGCCTTGCTGCCGCTCGTGTTCGTGCCCGTACCACGGCCATCGGCAGGCGAAGTGATGGTACGGGTGCTCGATGTCGGCCAGGGGCTGGCCGTGCATGTGCAGACCGCTGGCCACGATTTGGTTTACGACGCCGGGCCGGCCTTTTCGGCGGATGCCAATAGCGGCGACCGCATCATCGTGCCCTATCTGCGCGCCGCCGGCGTAGCCCGGATCGACACGATGGTGATCAGCCATCAGGACAACGATCACGAAGGGGGCGCCGAGGCCGTGCTGGATGCCGTACCGACGGCGTTGCTGCTGAGTTCGGTGCCGAAGACGCATCCGCTTGCGGCCGTGCCGGTGCCGCATCGGCTCTGCCTGGATGGCGAGGCTTGGGACTGGGATGGCGTGCATTTTGAAATACTTCATCCGACGGTTGCCGACTATGCGCGGGCAGCGAAGAGCAACGATGTCTCCTGCGTGTTGAAAGTTGCATCTCCCTTTGGCGCGGTGTTGCTGACGGGCGATATCGAGGCGCATACGGAGGCGGAANNACTGCTGGCGCGCCACGCTGCCGATGTTGCCGCCGATGTCTTGCTGCCGCCGCATCACGGCAGTCGCAGTTCGTCGTCAGCCGAGTTCATTGACGGCGTGTCACCACGGCTGACTTTGGTGTCGGCTGGCTACCGCAATCGCTTCGGCCATCCCGCCGGGGAAGTTGTCGAGCGCTACGCGGCGGCCGGCATCGAGATGCGCCGCACCGATCGCGAGGGTGCGCTGACGGTGCGAGTCGCCCGCGATGGCATCGTCACCGAAACCGAGCGTGACGTTCGTCGTCGTTACTGGCATGGCGGCTGATAGACTGGCGCCATGATCGAAATGCGCCAACGTACCGTTCAGTGCCTGAGCCCCGCGGGTCTTCACGACATGGCCTACGTCGAGTGGGGCGATCCGGAAAATCCGCGCGTACTGGTATGCGTGCATGGCCTGACGCGCTGCGGGCGGGACTTCGATTTTCTGGCGCATGTGATGGCCGACCAGTACCGCGTTGTCTGCCCCGATGTCGTCGGCCGTGGCCGCAGTGGCTGGCTGCGCGACAAGAATTTCTACACGGTGCCGCAATACTGCGCCGACATGGTGACGCTGCTGGCGCGCCTGGACGCCGAAACGGTGCACTGGCTGGGTACGTCGATGGGCGGCCTGATTGGCATGGCGCTGGCCGCACAGGAAAACACCCCGATTGCCCGGTTGGTGTTGAACGATGTCGGCCCGGTCCTCACGGCCGCTTCAGTCGCCCGCATCGGCGAATATGTCGGCCACGCGCCGCGCTTCGCCTCCATTGAGCAGGCCGAGATGTTCGTCCGTTTTGTCTCCGCGCCGTTCGGTGCCCTGACAGATGCCGAGTGGCGGCACCTGACCATTCATACACTACGTCCGCTTGCGGATGGAACCTTCGCGATGGCCTACGACCCTGGCATCGCCGAGCCTTTCCGGCAG
>PMIH01000320.1:13006-13130 GCA_003158255.1 Rhodocyclaceae bacterium | reverse complement strand
CGCCACGACGTAGGTGCCATAAACGTTGTTGCGCACCGCCTGCCAACTGTTGTGCTCTTCCATGAGCGGAACATGCTTGTATGCCGCCGCATGGAACACCACGGACGGGGTATGCCGACGCATG
>PMIH01000320.1:440-12966 GCA_003158255.1 Rhodocyclaceae bacterium | reverse complement strand
GTATCGATACGGACCGGCAAACGGCCGAGCAAATCATCGAGATCGATCGGGCGCAAGTGGTCGACGCGATCCCGCTTCAGCAGCAACTGTTCGGTCGAGGGCACGGTGTAGGCCGTGACACCCGCCCGAATACACTGGGCGCTAATGCGTTGGCGCACCTCGTCCGACACCGACGGCATGGCAAGAATCACATCGTCAACTTTCAACGCCTTCGCCCAATAGCCAAGATCGCCCAAGGCGCCGAATACGCGTTGCCCGAGCAATTCCCGGCGCTGCTTGCCGGCATCGTCATCCAGAAACCCAACCACTCGCCATTCAGGCGACCGCGCCAGTTCCTGTACCAGCCCAGCGCCGGAACGACCGGCGCCAAGGATCAACACCGGCTTGCCGCTGGCGCCGCGCGCACTGTAGAGCAGATGCTCCTTCCACATCCGGTACGTCACCCGGCCGCCACCCATCAGCGTCAGCAGCAACAGAGGGTAGAGAATCATCACACTGCGCGGGATGCCTGGCGTAGGCGCCAAAAGCGTCAGCACACCACCAAGCACAGCGGACGCCACGACCGCCTTGAGGATGCGCCAGAGATCCGGCAGGCTCGAAAAGAACCAGATGCCCAGATAAAGGCCCGACAGGCGAAACACCACGGCTTCGGCCGGGATTAGTATGGCCAACGCACCCGCCGCCACGGGCAAGTTATCAGCCGGCAGGGAAAAATCGAACCATAGGCCATAGGCGCCAAGCCAGGCCAGCACCACGGCAAACAAGTCGAACAGGGATATCGCGACGGAACGCCACTTGCGACGAAACGCCGATTCGAGCTTATCCATACAATCGACCGTCGACCGCCTCCTGAATGCTTGTCGCCACCGCAAGCGATAATTATATACCAAGCGAGAATTTCATCGATTCTAACCTGTAAGCGCCCGCATCTTGGTAAGGAATACCTGCTCGGAGAACGCTTGGGCACGACGGGTGCACGCCGATCGTAGCGACGCCGGATTCCTGCTCTCCAGTTCTTCTACTGCGGCTAGCATCTTCTCTACGGTAAGCTCTCCGTCAATCAATACCCCAGTCTCTCCCGGAATCAACGTCTCGGTCAGACCTCCCTCGGCCACACCGATAACGGGCTTCCCGGCCGCCATCGCCTCTACCGGCGACATCCCGAAGTCCTCGTCGACCGGCACATACACTGCAGCCCGCGCGTTTCCTAGCCATCGCCGTATGCCTTCCTCCGATTGCCAGTCGGTAAACGCAATATTCGGCGCGCTTCCAGCGATCTCGCGTAAACGACCGAGTTCCGGGCCGCCCGAAGCCACGACTAGTCTTCTTGACGGCATACGAAGAAAAGCCTGCACAATTACATCGACGCGCTTGAGCGGCATCAGCCGCGCGAGGGAGATGTAATAGTCGCCATCGGACTGCCACGCGAATCGATCGACATCAATCGGTGGATTCACCACGACGGCATCCAGATCGAGATACTTGCGCAACCTGCTCCGCACGTTCTCGGAATTCGCGACGATCACGTCCATGTCTCGCAAGGCAGCGGCAAATTCCCGCCGCAGCCAAGCAGTGAAAAGATCAAACGGCCAACGAAGGGCAAAAGGCATTTTCGCCCGATAGGCGGCATGCTGATCAAAAGCAAACCTCGGTACGGTATGGCAGTAGTAGATACGCTTGCCGTGTTGCTGGGCTCTGACGGCAAGCGGCGCGTAGAAACCGCTGTAGTACACAGCCTCTGCATCTCGTAGAAAACTACAGCGGTGCTTGAAACAGTAGATGGACTCAGGTATCCGGCTCAACATGCGCGTTGAGCCATCGCCAAGCTGCCGAATTGGCGGCGCTTCGGCGGCCAGCAGCGGCATTACTTCGGGATAAACCCTGGATACCACAATCTGCGCATCGGGGAAACCTCTTGCGCATGCCAATGTCACCCGTTCAGCGCCGCCGGCCACCTGCAAATTGTCGTAGAGAATGAACTTCATCAGTCTGCGGGTGTGTCCCTCTGTACCGCGCTGGCCAAAAGCACTTCGCCGAATTCCGACGTATAGTATACGTAACTGTCGCTACCAGCTGAGAAGGAAAATGGTCTGCCCGAAGGGTATAATTGTGATGCTGCTTCCCCTTTAGGAGGCTTGGGCATTATTTGTTATTGGAGATACGAACATGAGGCCGAAATTCATACCTGCTGCGGTGCTGACCATTGCCTTGGCTGGTGCCGCAAGTACGGCCGCAGCCGACCATCCGCCGGCACCTGTTACCAAGGTTCCGCCGGTTGATCAAAAGACTTGGGAGGCCAGCCAAACGCGCGAATTCGGTGCAACCACGATCAATATTATGCAAATTCCGGCCGCCGCGTTTCGTTCGGAGTATTCGGCCGGCAAGTTTTCCTGGGCTGATTTCGGGTACTTCGGGCCCGATTCCGACAGCGGCTCGGGCTATCTGTGGGCGCCGGTAACGATACCCACAGGTGTCAAGCTGCTCTACATGAACGGATACTACCAGGACACCAACGCGAGCGCCGATGTAGCGTTTTACTTGTATCGAACGACCGGCGGCGCAGGAATCTCCCCAGGCCTTGAATTACTGGCAAGCTCCTCGTCAAGCGCAGCGCCCGGCTACGGCTTTGCGTCGGCCGCCGTTTCACCGGACTACCTAGGCGCGCCCTCCGGCTATACGGTCGACAACTATGCAAATGGCGCGACCGACCCCACGCCTGACTTGAAAGGTGGCCAATATTTCATTGAAGTCTATTTTGGCGATGTTACGGGGGGGCTGGCGATACGTGGTGTCGAACTGGTGTGGCAACGTCAAATCAGCCCGGCGCCGGGCACCGCAACGTTCTCAGATGTACCCGTAACGCACACGTTCTTCCAGTCCGTCGAAGCCCTCAGAGCGTCGGGAATCACAACCGGTTGCGGTGGCACCAATTACTGTCCTGATGCAACGGTAACGCGCGGCCAGATGGCGGCCTTCCTCGCACGCGCGCTTGGTCTGCATTGGGACCATTGAGTACCCACGCGTGAATCACGCGCATGAGACGGAGAATCTTGTGCGTCGTGGGAACGCGTCCGGAGGCCATCAAAATGGCACCGGTTATTCGGACACTTCGGCTGCAAAGGTGGGCCGAAGTCAGGGTGCTTGCAACCGCCCAACACCGACAGATGCTGGACCAGGTTCTCTCGCTGTTTGACATCGTGCCGGACATCGATCTCGATGTCATGCAACCCAATCAAACGCTACCAAACCTGACCGCGCGACTGATAACCGATCTGGACCGCTGCTTTGCCGAAGAGGCGCCTGCCGCGGTGCTGGCCCAAGGTGATACGACGACCGTAATGGTCGCAGCACTGGCTTCGTACTATAGGAAGATCCCGTTCGGGCACGTTGAGGCGGGCTTGCGCACTGGCGACATCTTCAACCCGTTTCCCGAGGAAATGAATCGTGTTATCGCCGGCAATCTGTCGCGGTGGCACTTCGCCCCGACGGAGTCGTCGCGGAAAAACTTGCTTGCGGAGGGAATTGCCGACAGATCGATCACCGTTACCGGCAATACCGTGATCGACGCGCTGCTGGATGTGGCGCACCGCTGCGACGGCCTCGTGCCCACAGCACCGTCTGACAAGAAATTGATCCTGGTCACCGCGCATCGACGGGAGAACTTCGGCGAACCGTTTGAGGACATTTGTCGCGCCGTGCGGCATCTCGCGGAGACGAGGAGCGATGTCGAGTTCCTGTATCCGGTCCATCCCAATCCAAACGTTCACAAGGTCGCGCACGCCATGCTCGGCAACCATCCGCGCATCACCCTGTGCGAACCACTTGACTATCTGCCCTTCGTCGCCGCCATGAAACGTGCCTACTTCATCTTGAGCGACTCTGGCGGCGTGCAGGAGGAAGCCCCCGCGTTAGGCAAGCCGGTGCTGGTGCTGCGTCGGGAAACCGAACGTCCGGAAGCTGTTGAGGCTGGTGTGGTCAAGCTGATCGGCCCTGATTTCAATCGCATTGTTGCCGAATCGATTCGATTGCTCGATAACGAAGACATCTATCGCAGCATGGCTCGTGGTATTTCACCCTACGGCGACGGGCTTGCGGCACAAAGGATCGCCAACGTTCTGGAACGTGCCCTGCACTGAGCATTCGGCACTGCCGCGCGAATTGGAATCCCCATGAGGATTCTCCTCATCGCATACGAATTCCCGCCGATTCTCGCGGCGCAGTCGCTGCGCTGGTATTACCTCGCCAATGAATTGGCTAAGCAAGGGGTAGATGTCGAGGTCCTCTGCCCCGCAATGCCCGCCGCCCGTGCGTTCCAGGCGCAATTTCATCACCGGATAGTTATCCACAGAACCTGGCCTGGCCCATTCGTCGGGCTCAGCCAAAAGCTGGCGGGCAAGACGGCCGGGGATCGGGGCGTTACATCTGCGCAGGATGCGGCAGGCTCAAGATCGTTGCCGCTACGCGTCTACCGGATCCTTCGGAAAATACTTGATACAGTCCTGTATCCCGACGTACGCACCGAGTGGTACCCGTACGCCCAGCAGCACCTGCGCCGACTGCTGGATTCCGGCGACTTCGATGTCGTCGTCAGCTCTCACGAACCTGGAGTAGACCTTCTTCTGGGTCTCTGGGCAAAGAAGCGTTACGGCTTGCCCTGGCTGGTCGATCTCGCCGATCCGTTATTGGCTCCATACTCCCCGTCGTGGCGGCGCTGGCTGGATAGGCGAATAGAGAAGCGTGTCCTCGAGAATGCCGATGGCGTCCTCGTTACCACTCCCAAGCTGATTGACCTGCTTACACGACGCCACGGGGAATACCTGCGGACACGCTTCCACGTCGTCGCCCAGGGATTCCCCGATACGAGCGCATTGGCGGCAGACACTGACGAACGCGGAGGTTCCTTCGACATCGTCTATACGGGCACTTTTTACCACCGGTTTCGCAATCCAGGGCCGTTTGCGGAAGCACTCCGGCGTATCGACCATGACGACGTCCGACTCACCGTCGTCGGAGACAACGCGGCCTTCGAACATCTCTTTGCCGGCATCCGCAACGTACGCTTTCCTGGCAAGGTCGATCACTTTGACTGCCTAGCCTGGCAACGGCAGGCTTCGATGCTTCTCAATATTGGCAATAGCCAGGACTTCCAGATTCCGGGCAAGATTTACGAATATCTTGGCGCCGGCCCGCCCATCCTGCACATCAGGGCAAGCGATGCCGACCAGGGTGCCAAACTGATCGAGGAAACTGGTGCCGGCCTGGTGACCGACAATGACGCCCAGTCGATTGCCGCGGCATTGGAGCGTCTGTACCGGGCTTGGCGAAACGGCACCTTGGCAAGCATCTCGACACGTCGTCACGACCTAATCGGTCAGCACAGTTGGGAGCAACGCGCGAAGGAGTGCCTGGCAGCGATCGAACAAGTCGCCGCGTCGTAGAATGCAGGCCGAACTAAGAGGGCGGAGAAACTCATGGCCGGTGGACAGGAAACGGGCGACGGCCAGCAGACAGCCGGTGAAATCACCTTGTTGTTGGGGGCTGCCCGCACGGGTGACGGCACCGCCATCGCTCGCATCTGCGAGCTTCTGTATCACGATCTGCGTCGTATCGCGCGTAACCGTCTGCGCGCCCACGAACCGCAGACGCTACTCAATACCACGGCACTCGTTCACGAGTCTTTCTTTCGACTGGTCAAGGTCGGGCGGGTCGAATTGGCAGATCGTAACCACTTCTTGCGCTACGCGGCGCGCGCGATGCGGTCAGCGGTAATCGACGTCGTGCGCCAGAAACGGACTGAACGTTTCGGCGGCGACGTACAGTACGTAACGCTGGACACCGCGATGGTGGATACGATCGGGAATCGTGAAGACGAGGTGATCCGTCTTGGCGACGCGATCGAGCAACTGATGGCGGTTGATGATCGCGCGATGCAGGTCGTCGAAATGCGCTACTTCGCGGGAATGACCGAACTCGAAATCGCCGAGGCCCTGGGCGTTACCGAACGCACCGTGCGGCGCGACTGGCAGAAGGCCCGGTTGCTGCTCAAGGCGGCGATGGAGTAACTCATGGCCCTGATGGCGGACGATCTGCTTCTGATATCGCGGCTTCTTGACGAAGCGCTCGACCTTCCCGAACAAGAGCGCTTGGGCTGGTTGGCGGCGCGCGACGATCTCGCGCCCGAATTGCGTGGCCGACTGCGGGAACTTCTGGCCGATGGCGACGCCGGCTACAGCCCGCCACCGCTGCCGGTCTATTGCGACGCCGAGCTGAGCGATTCCGCCGAGAAACCGGGAACAGACGCCAACAACGCCGATATTCCGGACGCGACGATCGGTCCCTATCGCCTGCTGAGCGAACTCGGACGAGGCGGCATGGGCGCCGTTTGGCTGGCGGAGCGCAGCGACGGAACCCTCAAGCGCCAAGTGGCGCTTAAGCTCCCCCACGTCAGCCTGCCCCATGGGCAGTTGGTCGAACGTTTCGCGCGGGAGCGCGACATTCTGGCCGACCTCGAACACCCTCACATCGCCCGACTCTACGATGCCGGCGTCGCCGAAAATGGCCGGCCGTACTTGGCGATGGAGTACGTCGATGGCCAGAACCTGCTCGACTACTGTCGCGACAGGGCGCTCGACGTTGAAACCCGGATCACGCTTTTCCTTCAGGTGCTACGCGCCATTCAGTACGCGCACAGCCGACTCATCGTTCACCGGGACATTAAGCCAAGCAACATCCTCGTCACCCGCGAGGGTGACGTCCGACTGCTCGATTTTGGCGTCGCCAAGATGCTGGACGCCGAAGCCTGCAAAAATGGATCTTCGCTCACCGAATTCGACCATCGCCCCTTGACGCCGGAATACGCGGCACCCGAGCAACTTCTAGGGCAAGCGATTGGCACGGGCGTGGACATTTACGCACTGGGCGTGGTTCTGTACCAGTTGCTGACCGGCGCACTACCGCACCGATCCAAACGGAACACGCGTGCTGCCATGGAGGATGCCATCGTCGACGGCGTGCCCCTACAGGCGAGCCAGGCTGCACGGCAGACAGCAGAATTTGCCGCTTGGTCAAAGCTCATCAAGGGCGACCTCGACACCATCCTGTCGAAGGCATTGAAGAAGGACGCGCAAGAACGCTACGAAACCACCGCGGCGTTCGCCGACGACCTGACGCGCTATCTCGAAGGCCAGTCGGTGCTGGCACAATCGGATTCGTTTGGCTACCGCGCCGGAAAGTTTCTGCGTCGACATCGCTGGGCGGTGGCCGGTACGGCGGCGGTATTCCTCTCATTGGCGATTGGTCTCGGCGTGGCGTTGTGGCAGGCACGCGTTGCCGAGCAACTCGCCGAGACCGCCCGCAAAGAAGCAACAACGTCACAGGCCGTCAAGGAATTCCTACAGGACATTTTTCTCGCCAACTCGGCGCAACAGGCTGACCCGATCAAGGCGCGCCAAACAACCGCCCGCGAGTTGCTGGACATTGGCGCGGAGAAACTCGAGGGTGCGCTTGCGGATTCGCCAGACGCCCTCGCTGAAATGCTATGGATGTTTGCAGAGCTGTACTCGCAACTCCTGCTGCCGGATCGCGCCGCCGCGTTCGCTGAGCGCCGGCTGGCATTGATCCGTAAGACCCATGGCGAAGACAGCATCGAACTCGGCGAGGCCTTATTCATCATGGTCGCCGCCGCGCGCTCCGCCTGGATTGACGACCCGCGCATCCCTGGGTTGATCGACGAGAGTCGGCGGGTCTTTGCCCGGCATCCGGAGCTTCCCGAGCGCCATAGGGTAGTGCTCGCGCTATCGGCCGAATACTGGTCTGACCGCGACTTCGCGCGAGCGCTGCGAGAGGTCCGCGAAGCCATGCAAGTCAAGGTGGACAGCCTGACCGATGCGTCGATACCGCCCATGCAAGCCGCGGCTGTCGAACTGCTGGCGGACGACCCGCTACGAGCGCGCGAAGACGCATTGCAGGCACTCGCTGCGGAAAAAGCCACCGAGGCCGTACGCCTCGAAGGGAAGGGAGCACCCGGCGACGGCGGTATGGTGCAGGCGCCGTCGATCCTGAGCCTGCTTGCGGACGCCTACTGGGCACTCGACCAGCGCGACGAAGCCATCGCTCAGGGGCGGAAGGCCCTTGCCGCCGCACGCAATGTCTTTGGCGACACCGATCCAGACACCGTTCGCTTGCAGGCACGGCTGTCGTTTTACTTGCGTGCGCAGGGCAAGGTACCGGAAGCCGACGGACTGCTCGCTGCGGCCACTGCAACGCTGGCCGAGGCTCGCCCCAAGAACCGTACCCGCTTGCGTTTTTACGCCCTGGCCGCTTTGGGCAAGGCGCAAGTCGATGCCGCGCGAGATCGCGACGCGGTCACCAGCCTGACACGTGCGCTGGCCATGCGCGACCCGGCCATCGACGCCTCACCGGCCATCGCCGATCTCCTGCGCGACCTGACACGCGCCCATCTCGCACTCGGCCAGCGCGCCGAAGCGACGAAGACATTAGAACGTGCCATCGCCATGCGCGAGAAGACTGGTATCGCACTGAGCAAAGTCCTGATGGAAGAGGCCGATCTGCGCGCCCGCCTTGCATCGCCCCGGACCAACGAGCCGTACCGTCAGGGCTGACTTTCGACGCTACAAGAATAGTTCGCGCGCAATGTCCGGTTTCGGGCGATGCCCTCGTTTACTTGGTAATTCCGGTATTCGCCGGAGTCCGTACGACCACCGCACGAAGCCAGAAGCTACCAACGCTACCCGGAGACCGACATGGACAATGCCCTGCCACTTGCGGCCGCGTCTGGCCGCAGCGCGATCTGCACTTCAGGCCGAGAACCATCGGCTTCGCTAGCAAATTCGCATCAGACCCACCCAAGACATCCGACGATCCGCTCTTCGCCCGCGATCAGATGGGGGCGTTCCGGGCTCGGGTTTTCCTGCGCATATAGGTCAATGCAAAAGTCAGCCGTCACGGTACGGCTCGTGCGGATGAAAGCTGAATGCTTTTTCCTCAAAGGAGAATAGAGAGAATGCCCGCCACCCTTAACTTTTCTCGCCGCACGAGCGCCGTGCTCATGTGGTTTGGTTTGCTGGCGATGTCGCCAATCGTCTGCGTCGCGGCAACGATCGAAACCGTCGCCGGTGGCGGTTCCGACGATGGCAATGCGGCAATTGCGGTGGCGCTGAATCGCCCCGCAGGCATGGCGAGCGATGCCGCCGGGAACATCTATGTTGCCGAATATAGCGGAAACCGCATACGCAAGGTGGCAGCCGGAACAGGGATTGTCTCCACGGTGGCCGGCGGTCTGGCTGGCTATGGCGGTGATGGCGGCGCCGCGACGGCGGCACGTCTGAACTATCCTCACGGCATTGCCGTCGACCAAGCCGGCAACTTGTACATCGCCGACTCAGGCAATAATCGCATCCGCAAGGTCACAGCGGCGACCGGCATCATCACCACGATTGCCGGTACAAATAGTTCGGGTTATGACGGCGACGGCCCCGACGCTACCGTATTGAGAATCAGCGGGCCGGCAGGTATTGCTGTGGATACCGCGGGCAATGTCTACTTCTCCGACACGAACAATCAGCGCATCCGCAAGATCACCCCGGCCGGGGCCCTGGTCACTGTCGCCGGCGACGGCACGCAAGGCTTTGGCGGCGACGGCGGCAATGCCCTGTCGGCAAGCTTTCACACGCCCAACGATATCGCCATGGATGCCGGCGGCAACCTGTACATTGCCGATTACTGGAACCATCGAATTCGGCGCATCGACGCTGCTTCCCGAAACATCGACACCGTTGCCGGCGATGGCACTCCCGGCTTTACCGGCGATGGCGGCCCGGCCATCAGCGCCCGCTTCAACGGTCCCATGGGTCTCGCGGTGGACGCCGAGGGCAATCTGTACTTCGGCGACTACTACAACGCCCGCATGCGCAAGATCACGATGGCAAGCGGCGCCGTCACCACCGTGGCCGGCAACGGCACGGCGACCTTTGCCGGCGATGGCGGTTCCGCCACGGCGGCATCGCTCAGCCAACCTTATGGCGTCACGGTCGACAATGCGGGAGATCTGCTGATCTCGGATGCCGGAAACCTGCGGATTCGCCGGGTGGTCGCCGGCATCATCAGCACCTTCGCCGGCAACGGCCAGGCCGTCTACACGGGTGACGGCGGCAACGCCCTCGCGGCGTCGCTCTACAATCCACGCAAGGTCGCGCTTGATGCGACCGGCAACCTCTACATCGCCGACACCTACCACCAGCGCATCCGCAAGGTCGACGCAGCCACCAAGATCATCAGCACCGTGGCCGGCACCGGCACGGCTGGGGCTTCCGGCGACGGCGGTCCGGCGACAGCGGCCGACCTGTCATACCCGGAGGGGCTGGCCATCGACGCTGTCGGCAATTTGCACATCTCCGACGCCAGCAACGGTCGCATTCGCAAGATTGCCGCCGGTACGAACATCATCAGCACGGAGGCTGGCACCACCTCCGGGTTCAGCGGCGACGGTGGTCCGGCGGCAGCTGCCCAGCTCAGCTACCCGGGCCGGCTGACACTCTCCCCCACCGGGGACATATATATCGTCGATGGCGGAAACCGGCGCATCCGAAAAATCTCGGCAACCACCGGCAACATCTCGACCGTCGCCGGCAACGGAACTGCCGCGTCGACCGGCGATGGCGGCGGCGCCATCGATGCCGGCCTCTACGCGCCCACGTCGGTTGCACTGGACGCCACCGGCAACCTGTACATCCCCGAATACCAAGGAGGACGCGTGCGCAAAGTCGACGCGACCACACAGTTCATCAGCACGGTTGCCGGCAATGGGAGTTATGGCTACTCCGGCGATGGCGGGCCGGCAACTGCCGCCAGCTTCATGGTGATGGAAGACGTGGTCGTCGACTCCATAGGCAACCTGTACATCGCCGATTGTGGCAATCACCGGATTCGCAAAGTTGCCGCTGGCATCGTCACCACCGTTGCCGGCACCGGCACCGCAGGCGTATCAGGCGACGGTGGGCCGGCAACGAGCGCCGATATCGACTGCCCTTATGGTCTCGCCCTCAATGCGTCCGGCACGCTGCTGTACTTTGCCGATACCAACCGGGATCGCATCCGGCGTTTCCCTATCGGCGACTTCGGTGATGTACCGTTCAGCAACTGGGCATTCAACTACATCCATGCCATCGCCACCGCGGGCATCACCACCGGTTGCGGCAATCTCAACTACTGTCCGAGCCAGAACGTGACGCGTGAGCAGATGGCCGCCTTCATCGTCCGGGCCAAGGAAGGCGAACCGGCGTCTGCCTGTGCATCCGCGCCCTTCGCCGATGTGTCGATCTCCAACGGCTTCTGCAAGTACATCAAACGCATGCTGGACCTTAACATCACGACCGGCTGCGGTGGCGGCAACTACTGCCCGACCGGGAACGTCGATCGCCAGCAGATGGCCGCCTTCATCATCCGGGCCCTGGAAGGCAATCCGATCGCCGGCTATTGCGGCGACACGGCGCCGTTTGGCGATGTGCCAACCAACAGCACCTTCTGCGGCCACATCAAGCGGATGGCGGAACTTGGCATCACGACCGGCTGCGGCAACGGCAACTACTGCCCCACGCAATCGGTCACCCGTGACCAGATGGCGGCGTTCCTCGGCAGGGCGTTCCTGGGGATGTGATCGAAAGTCAGCCGTCGCGATACGGCTCGTATAGTTCTCTCCATGACCTCATGCCCGCCCTTTGGCGGGCTTTTCTTTGCCGCCATGTCCGGTTTCGAACGGTGCCTTCGTTTCCAGTGATACGAATCGCCACGTTGATTCGCGTTATTGGAGATATCCCATGTTCCTCTGTGCCCGCTCCTTGCTGCTTCCACTCCTGATGGCTTGCCTTGGATTGCTTTTCGCGACCTCCGTTCACGCCAGCACGCCAAAAGTGGTGAGCGGCGGCTATCACAGTTTGCTGTTGAAGCCCGACGGCACGGTCTGGGCCTGGGGCTACAACGGTGAGGGCGAGCTCGGCGATGGAACGACGCAGACCCGGCGCGTCGCCGGGCGCGTTCCCGGGCTGATTGCACGGGACGTAGCGGCGGGAAGCGCCCACAGCCTGGCGGTCAAGACCAACGGCACGGTCTGGACCTGGGGCTACAACCTCTCCGGCCAGCTCGGCGACGGCAGCACGACCAACCGGACCAGCCCCGTGCAGGTGAGCGGGCTNNTAGCGGTCAAGAGCGACGGCACGGTTTGGGCCTGGGGTTACAACGGTTACAGCCAGCTCGGCGACGGCAGCACAACGAACCACAGCAGCCCCGTGCAGGTGAGTGGGCTCACCGGCGTGGTCGCGGTCGCGGGGGGGGGCTACCACAGCCTGGCAGTCAAGAGCGACGGCACGGTCTGGGCCTGGGGCCTGAACGGCAACGGCCAGCTCGGCGACGGCAGCACGACCAGCCGCAGCAGCCCCGTGCAGGTGAGCGGGCTTACCGGCGTCGTCGCGGTCGCGGCAGGAGTCACTCACAGCCTGGCGGTCAAGAGCGA
>PMIH01000320.1:193-340 GCA_003158255.1 Rhodocyclaceae bacterium | reverse complement strand
CGGCCAGCTCGGCGACGGCAGTACAACCAACCGGACCAGCCCCGTTAAGGTGAGCGGACTTACGGATGTCGTCGCGGTCGCGGCAGGTGCCGATCATAGCCTGGCGATCAAGATTACCGGCACGGCCTGGGCCTGGGGCTACAACGG
>PMIH01000320.1:0-165 GCA_003158255.1 Rhodocyclaceae bacterium | reverse complement strand
CTGGCGGTCAAGAGCGACGGTACGCTGTGGGCCTGGGGTGACAACGACACTGGCCAGATCGGCGACAGCAGCACGACCAACCGGACCAGCCCTGTGCAGGTGAGCGGACTTACGGGCGTCGTCGCGGTCGCCGCAGGGTCCTCCCACAGCCTGGCGGTCAAGAGC
>PMIH01000196.1 GCA_003158255.1 Rhodocyclaceae bacterium | reverse complement strand
CGGGTTGCTGGCGAAGAAGGCCGTTGCGCTCGGGCTGACGGTCGGGCCACGGGTCAAGACGTCGCTTGCGCCGGGTTCGCGCGTCGTGACCGAGTATCTCGCCCGGGCGGGATTGCTTCGCGACCTGGAGACGCTCGGCTTTGGCGTCGTCGCCTATGGCTGCACCACGTGCATCGGCAATGCCGGGCCGCTGGCGCCGTCTTTCGAGCAGGCCATCGCTGCGCACAATCTGATCTGCGCGGCCGTGCTCTCGGGCAATCGCAACTTCGAGGCGCGCATTCATCCCGCGCTCAAGGCCAATTTCCTGATGAGTCCGCCGCTGGTGGTTGCCTTCGCCATTGCTGGCCGCGTCGATATCGACATGACCCGCGATGCGTTGGCTATCGGTCGCGACGGTCGGTCGGTGATGCTGAAGGACATCTGGCCGAGCGCCCGGGAGATTGCCGCGGCGATGGCAGATGCCACCGATCCGCAGACCTATCGCAGCCTGTATCGCGACTTTGCCCGCGGCAATCCGCTCTGGAACGACATCCCGGCCGACAAGGGCCAAGTCTATCCGTGGGCCGCCTCGACCTACATTGCCGAGCCGCCGTTCTTCGACGACTTTTCGCTGGAACCGGCGGGGGTGACGGACATCCGCGTGGCGCGGGCACTGGCGATCTTCGGCGATTCAGTGACCACGGACCACGTCAGTCCTGCCGGTTCGATCGCATCGGGTTCGCCGGCGGGCGAATACCTGCTCGCCGCGGGCGTCGGCGTAGCCGACTTCAACAGCTACGGTTCGCGCCGCGGCAACCACGANNCAACGTGCGCATTCGCAACCTGATACTGCCGGCCAATGCCGACGGCTTACGTATCGAAGGCGGCGTGACCCGCTTTCAACCGAACGCCGAGACCATGTCGATTTATGCCGCAGCGATGAAATACCAGGCGGCCGGCACACCGACGCTGGTGTTCGCGGGGGAGGAATACGGCACTGGCTCCAGCCGCGACTGGGCCGCCAAGGGGCCGCGTCTGCTCGGGGTGCGCGCTGTCGTGGCGCGGAGTTTCGAGCGCATCCATCGTTCCAACCTGGTCGGCATGGGCGTGCTGCCACTTCAGTTCAAGGGCGACGACAGCGTCGAATCGCTCGGCATCGTTGGCGACGAGGAATTCGACATCCTCGATCTGGCAGGCAAACTACAGCCGCGCCAGGATGTCGTGTTGGCGATTCGGCGGCGCGACGGAAGACAACTCGATGTGACGCTCGAACTACGCGTCGACACGCCCATCGAGGCGGACTACCTGCGCCACGGCGGCATACTGCCCTACGTGTTACGCAGATTGATGCAGTAGACGCTCAGCGGACAACGATCGGAACCGTGTCGCCAGCGTGCTTCTTGACCAGCTTTTCGGCCTTCTTCTCCTTGAGGGTTTTCACCGGTTGTTTCTTCGCTTCCTTGTTGCTTTGTCGTACCTTACCCATGGCGATACTCCTTGTCAGCGATGCGCTCCTGCAAATGCAAGGCGTTTTTCAGTATAGGCCGATGCGAGCGCAGCGGTGGTCAAACCGGAAAGTCAGTCGTGGCGGTACGCCGGGCAGCGACGCCATCGGCCGCACATCCGCTAGAGCAGGGCTTTGATGTCCTCGGTCAATTCTTCCGGTTTGGTCGCAGGGGCAAAGCGCTGGATGGTCTTGCCGTCGCGGCTGACCAGAAACTTGGTGAAGTTCCACTTGATCGCTTCAGTGCCCAGCAGTCCGCTTGCCTCGCGCTTGAGATAGGCATACAGCGGGTGAGTGCCGTCGCCGTTCACGTCGATCTTGGCGAACATCGGAAACGTGACACCGTAGTTGGCCTCGCAAAACTGCCCGATCGCCGCCGCATCGCCCGGCTCCTGGCCGCCAAACTGATTGCAGGGAAATCCCAGCACGACCAGCCCGCGATCCTTGAAATCCCGGTAAAGCGATTCCAAGCCAGCGTATTGCGGCGTGAAGCCGCACTCGCTCGCGGTGTTGACGATTAATAGCACCTTGCCCTTGAACTCGGCAAGGCCGCCCGCCGCGCCGTTCAGGCGTGCGGCGGTGAAGTCGTAGATGGACTTGCTCATGATGGGCGCCTATCGCGGCGCCGGTACGACCGGCTGACTGAACTTGTAGTAGCGCGTTGCCAGGTAGGCGGCGACATTTTCCTCGTCGTCGGGAAACCAGCCCGTGTGAGTCATGGCGCTGCACGTGGCGACACGTTGATCCAGCGCATCACGATCATGCACGATCCGGTCCGGCCGCTGGTACATCTTTGAGCCATCGCCGCCGAAACGCTCGGCGTGGCAGGAAACGCATTTCCGGTCGTGCAGGACTTTACCTTTGGTCGCATCGACATCGGCGAATGCCGGGATCGACATTCCCGTCACCGTGAGCAAGAGCAGAATGGCGGTAAGACGCATAACCCATCCTCCATGGAAAATTTGCCGGATATTCAATTCGACTACCCGGCACAGTTGACACCGCCGTGGCCGCGAAGTTCAGCCGCCCACCGCGTTTGGCTGCGGGTGTCAATGCGGTACGGTGTGGATGCTGCCCTTGGCGAGTGCAATCTCGCGCAGGAANNGCGATGACCATGCAGACCAGCAGCGCGCTACTCGTGCAAAAGCCGATCGCCCAGTGCACCATGCGCGCGCGCCGCTCGAGGACTTCCATCTCCGCCGCGACGGAAGCGTTTGCCGTATCGCCCGCTGTGGGCTGGATGGATTCCAGGACGCGAAAGCGGTCTACTACGCGTCCCAGCCGATTGACCAGCACCGAAAGAATCGCGCCGACACCGGTGAGCAAGAATACGGGCGCCACCGCGAGCTGGATGACGTGGGCGATGTTGGTGATTCCGGGCAGTGCCTGCATCATGGTTCCTTAGTGTCGGGGTCGTCGAAAGTCAGTCGTGATGGTACGCCGAGTTGAAATGATGGCGTCGCGTTGACACTGGCGGCGGCAAGGACTAGATTGAAATTGCGTTGGCTTTGACGCCAAATCGTGGAGGACACTACCGCTGAGAAAATCAGAACGTGAGGAGTCATCGTAAATTAATATCAGGAGCCGTTCAGGCTCCGGCCGCCACGGCCAGCGCCGATTTGAATCCAGTTTGCGGGCGCAATACAAATGCGGCAAAAGGAAAGAAGCCCGTTCCATTGGCAAACAGCGGAACGGGCTTTTCACGTCAACCCGATACGTTCGTGTTACCGGGCCGTCAGCGGTTCCGATTCCTGCTGAGCGTCCTCGTGATCGTCGGGATCGAACATATACCAGCGGTTCTTGCCCGCCTGCTTGGCCCGGTACATGGCCCGGTCGGCATGCCGCAGCAGCGTATCCTGATCGGAACCCTGCTGCGGGCAAAGGACAACGCCGATGCTGGCGGAAATATTCAGCGCATGTCCGCCGATCACCAATGGCGCGGCGATTTCCTCAAGAATGCGATGCATCGTAGCCTCGTATTCCTCGGGTCGATGGAGCCCCAACAGCAGGAGCGCGAATTCGTCGCCGCCCAGGCGGGCCACGGTATCGCCGCCGCGCAGGCAGGCGCTGATGCGGTGCGCGACTTCCGTCAGGACGAGATCGCCGGTGTCATGGCCATAGGTGTCGTTGATCGGCTTGAACTCGTCCAGGTCGAGATAGCAGATCGCCAGAAAAGTGCCGCCGCGATGCGTTTGTGCGATTGCCTGGCGCATGCGGTCGGCGAGCAGCAGTCGGTTGGGAATTCCGGTGAGGGCGTCGAAGTGGGCGACGCGTTCAAGCTGGGCCATATGTCGCTTGGACGCCGTGATGTTGACCATGATGCCGATGTAGTTGGTCACCTTGCCCGCTGGGTCGCGTACCGCCGAGACGGTCAGGCGCACCGCATAGTATTCGCCGTTGCGGCGCCGGTTCCATAACTCGCCGCGCCAATGGCCTGCGGTTGCGATGGCCTGCCACATGGCGGCATAGAAGCCGGGGGCCTGACGGTCGGACTTGAATGCGCGCGGTGTTTGTCCGATTACTTCCTCGCGGCTGAAGCCGGTCAACTCACACAGGGTCGGGTTGACGTCGATGATGCGCTGCTCCGCGTCGGTGATGCAAATGCCTTCGTTGGCGTTGTCGAATACGCTTGCCGCCAAGCGTAGGCGGGACTCGACCTGGCGGCTCTCGGTGACGTCCTGGACGGAGCCGTGCGATCGAACCGGCTTTCCGTCTTCGTCATACTGAGTTTGCCAGCGTTCATGCACGAGCTTGACTTGGCCGGAGGCCAGCGACAGGCGATGCACGACTTCGCCCGGAAGTCGCTTGGCGACAGATTCCCGGTAGGTGCGATCAACTGTATCGCGATCGTCGGGATGAATCGTGGTCAGGAATTTCTCGTAGGTCGAACTGTATCGCCCGGCCGGAAGCTCGAAAATGCGCCGGCTTTCCTCAGACCAGTTGACCTTGTTATGTACCACGTCAAATTCCCAATTGCCCAGGTGCGCCATCTGTTGGGCTTCATCGAGTTGCTGCTTTTGATAGGCGAGCAAGCGCGTCGAATCGTGGAGGCGGCGCAAATAGAGGATCGAAACAACCAGGCTCGACAGCAGGAGCACGCCAATGCAGGTTGCGGCAAGGAACACGAGCATGCGTTTGTTGTCGATGGCGGCCAGATTGGCGACAGGGCGCAGGACGGTAACCGTGAGGCCGAATTCGGGCAACGGGTAGGAACTCAGAAGAACCGGCGTCGCGCTGCCGTCGATGCGCTTCAGCCCGGAATACCGTGCATCTTGCCATTCGGAGATCTCGAGCGCCCGGAATTCGGTTTGCGCGTATTGGCGCTGCTTTTCCGCACTGCTCAGGCTGTCGACAGCGGCGCCGGGAAGCGTTCGCATCTCCAAGCGTTTGTCCTTTGCCAAGACGATGACGCCCAGATCGTCGGACAGGAGTGCATCCGCCTGGCTGAGCCAAACCGACAGTCGTGATGTATTGATCTTGGTGACGACGAAACCGGCAAAGACATTTCGCTTCAGAACCGGCGCCGAGAAGAACACGCCACCGAGCCCCGTCGTCCTGCCGACTGCGTATTGATAGCCGGCGCGTCCTGCCTTGGCTTCCTGGAAGTAGATGCGATCGCTGTAGTTGATGCCGATCGGGCTGTCCTTGGGGTTTGCGCTCTTGGCGGCGATCCCGTAACCGTTGGCGTCGCCGA